>JAUHYJ010000813.1 GCA_030425785.1 Acidimicrobiia bacterium
GTCGGTGGCGGGTTCGTCGGTCGCAGGTTCGGCGGCGGGCTCCTCGGCCGGTTCGGCGTCGTCGTCGTCACCGCCGCATGCGGCGAGGGCCAACGCACCGACGGCGAGCAGGCCGATGGCGGCCCGGCCCCTGCGTCGGTTGGTCGTTCGTGGGTTCTGCATGTTCTCCCCTTGGTGTTGCTTGCTGGTGTTGCTTGCTGGTGTTGCTTGCTGGTGTTGCTTGCTGGTGTTGCACTGGTGGTGGGTTGCTTGCTGATGACTTGTTGTGGTGATCGGTGTGACCTGCGATGTCACCCGAACCGCGATGCGTTGTGCCGGCGGCGGTCCGGTCGCACACCGGTCAGCCCGTCGGGCCGGGCGCCGAGCGTGCTCGGACGAGCGTTCGAGCACGCCCGAGCACGGCACGAATGCTGTTGGGATCGGTCACGACGGCGACGAAGAGCACGAGCCCGATGACGATGTTCTGGACGTCGGACTCGACGCCGTTGAACGTCATGCCGACCTGCAAGATGGCGAGCGATGCGACGCCGAGCAGCGTGCCGAGGACCGAACCCCGTCCTCCGGTGAGGAGGATCCCGCCGACGATCGCCGCGGCGAAGCTGGTCAGCAGCGCGTTCCCACCGGCGGTCGGGTCGGCCGCCGTGAGTTGCAGGGTGACGATGATGCCGGCTGCGGCTGCGACGAACCCCGAGATCATGAAGCCGGTGAACACCCGCCGGCGCACGGGGATCCCGGCGTCGCGAGCCGCCTCCCGGTTGCCGCCGACGGCGTAGAACTCGCGCCCGACCCGGGCGCGGGTGACGAAGACGTGCATGGCGACGAACGCCAGGACGAAGATGAGCACACGCGGGGTGAACTCGCCGATGAGCGGCTTGCCGAAGTCGAGCGCGAAGTCCTTGTTCGTCATGACGACCGGTTCCTCGTCGGAGATGACGAACGCCAGGCCGCGCAGGAAGAACAGCATCCCCAGCGTGGCGATGAACGAGTTGATCCCGACCACCACCACGAAGAAGGCGTTGACGGCACCGATAGCGAGACCGACGGCGAGCGCGACGACGATCCCGAGCGCGACGTCGTCGAAGCTGGCCATCACCACGCCCGAGACCGCCAGGATGCTCGCGATGCTGAGGTCGAGCTCGCCCATCAGGATGACGGCGGTCAACCCGACGGCGGTCAACCCGATCAGCGCGAGCCGCCCGAGTGTCACCTCGTACGCGGTGAACACCTCCGGCTCCCAGACGAGCGCCCAGATCGAGACCACGACGAGCAGCACGACGGCACGGCCCTCCGTCCGTCGCGCGAAGGTCGTCCTGATCCGGCCGATCACATCGGACTTCTCGTTCCCGAGACCGAGCGCCGCGGTCTGCGTCATGAGCTCCCCACCTTCCGAGCGAGGGCATCGACCGAGACGGCGAGCACGATCAGCGCGCCGATCGCCATCTGTTGGTACCCGAAGCCGTACCCGGACAGGACCATGATGTTGGTGAGGGCACTCACGAACACCACGCCGAGGAGGGTGCGCAGGACGCTGCCCTTCCCGCCGAACACACTGGTCCCGCCGACGATGATGGCGGCCAACGCCTCGAAGTCGAAGCCGTCCGACATGGACGAGACCGCCGTGTTGGAGAAAGCGGCGAGCACCCAACCACCGAGGAGCGCGCCGAGAGCCGAGACCGTGAAGGCTCCGATCACGACGAGCGGCGTGTTCACGCCGGCCAGGCGGGTCGCCTCGCGGTTTGAGCCGAAGGACTT
>JAUHYJ010000135.1 GCA_030425785.1 Acidimicrobiia bacterium
ATGACCGCCGGACTCGACGAGGTCGCGGTGCCGTCGACCGTCCACTGCGACCACCTCATCCAGGCCAAGGTCGGCGCCCAGATCGACCTCGGGGTCGCGATCGACACCAACGAGGAGGTCTACGACTTCCTGCGCAGCGTGTCGGCCAAGTACAACATCGGCTTCTGGGGCCCGGGGTCCGGCATCATCCACCAGGTCGTGCTCGAGAACTACGCGTTCCCGGGCGGCATGATGATCGGCACCGACAGCCACACCCCGAACGCCGGCGGGCTCGGCATGGTCGCGATCGGTGTCGGCGGCGCCGACGCCGTCGACGTGATGACCGGCTTCCCCTGGAACGTCCGCTGGCCCAAGGTCATCGGCGTCAAGCTCACCGGCACGCTCAGCGACTGGTCGAGCCCGAAGGACGTCATCCTCGAGGTCGCCCGCCAGCTCACCGTCAAGGGCGGCACCGGCGCCATCGTCGAGTACCACGGCCCGGGGGCCGACTCGATCAGCGCGACCGGCAAGGCCACCATCTGCAACATGGGCGCCGAGATCGGCGCCACGACGTCGCTGTTCGGCTACGACCACAACATGGCGCAGTACCTGAAGGCGACGGGCCGCGAGGCGATCGCCGACGCCGCCGACAAGGTCGCCGACGAGCTCCGGCCCGACGAGGGCGCGCTCTACGACCAGCTGATCGAGATCGACCTCGATCAGCTCAAGCCGCTGCTGAACGGCCCGCACACGCCCGACCTCGCCCACCGCACCGGCGCCGACGGCGTCGGCAAGGCCGCCCGCGAGAACGACTGGCCGCTGGTGCCTTCCGCAGCGCTGATCGGTTCGTGCACCAACTCGTCCTACGAGGACATCACCCGAGCGGCGTCGATCGCCCGGCAGGCGGCGGCCAAGGGCCTGACCGCCAAGGTGCCGCTCATGATCACCCCCGGTTCCGAGCAGACCCGCGCCACGATCGAGCGCGACGGGTTGCTCGCCGACCTCGAGGCGATCGGAGCCACCGTGCTCGCCAACGCGTGCGGCCCGTGCATCGGGCAGTGGAGCCGTCCCGAGTCGATCACGTCCGAGATCAACACGATCGTCACCTCGTTCAACCGCAACTTCCCGAAGCGCAACGACGGGTCCGCGAACACGCTCGCCTTCGTCACCTCGCCCGACACGGTCATGGCGATCGCCTTGTCGGGCCGGCTCGACTTCGACCCCACGACCGACACGATCACGGCACCCGACGGCACCGAGGTTCGCCTCGACGCCCCGGTCGGACAGGTGCTGCCCGATGCCGGCTACGACCCGGGCGAGGACACCTTCACCGCTCCCCCGGCCGACCGCAGCGACGTCGTCGTCCAGGTGTCGCCCGACAGCGACCGCCTGCAGCTCCTCGAACCGTTCGAGCCGGCGCCGCGCTCGGCGTATGCCGACCTGCCGGTGCTCGTCAAGGCCCAGGGCAAGTTCACCACCGACCACATCTCGATGGCCGGCCCCTGGCTCAAGTACCGGGGTCACCTCGAGAACATCTCCGGCAACCTCTACCTCGGCGCGGTCAACGCCTACGACGGCTACGAGGTCGGGTTCGGGAAGAACGTCCTGACCGGCGAGACGCAGAGCTTCCCCGACATCGCGAAGGCCTACCACGAGGCCGGGCAGCCATGGGTCGTGATCGGCGACGAGAACATGGGCGAGGGGTCGAGCCGTGAGCACGCGGCGATGGAGCCGCGCTTCCGGCTGGGGCTCGTGGCGATCGCCCGCAGCTTTGCCCGCATCCACGAGACCAACCTCAAGAAGCAGGGCATGCTGCCACTCACCTTCGCCGACCCGGCCGACTACGACCGCATCGACGAAGACGACCGGCTGAGCGTCCTGACCCTGCCGCCGGTGCCCGGCGAGCAGGTGATGGTCAAGGTCACCAAGGCCGACGGCAGCGAGTTCGAGTTCGCCACCGATCACACCTTCAGCGACGAACAGGTCGAGTGGTTCGAGGCCGGCTCCGCGCTGAACGTCATCCGGACGAAGACGGGTTCGTGACGTGGTGCGCCGGCCACGGGCGACCGTGGCCGGTGCGCCTCAGCGCTCGAGCGACTCGGCCGCCGGCGACGCGCTGGTCGGCGTCGCCCGGTTGGCGTGGTCCTCGAGTTGTTCGAGCCCGTCGTCGGTCTGGAAACGCATCCGGGTCCACGACCAGCGGCGGTCGCCGAGCCAGGCGGTGACGACCCGGTAGACGGCGATGCCGCCGACGACGAGCATCGCCGCCGCGGCCGCGTCGATCCACCAGTGGTTGGCGGTCGCGATGATCGCCAACGTCATCAGGATCGGATGGATGACGATCAGCCAGCGCCAGGCCGACTTGAGCACGACGATGACGGCGATCGCCTCGATCATCGCCCACCCGAAGTGCAACGACGGCATCGCCGCGATCTGGTTCGCGGCGCCGTCGAGGGCGTTCGGCGGATAGATGCTCGGCCCGAACTTCTGCATCGTGTCGACGAAGCCGGCGAACATGCGCGGTGGTGCGAGCGGGAAGACCAGGTGGATCACCAGCGCGGTGAACGTGACGAACGCCATGAGGTTGCGCCAGGACCGATAGCGGTCAGGGTGGCGCAGGTAGAGCCACACCAGCAGGCCGATCGCTGCCGGGAAGTGGAACCAGATGTAGTAGTGGTTGAGCAGCTTGATGATCGTCGGGTGATCGAGCAGGTACTGCTGCAGGTTGTCCTCGAACGGCAGGCCGAGCCATTCCTCGAGCCGCACCACGCCGCGGGCGTTCTCGAACGCGGCGGCCAGGTCGGTCTTGTTCAGGGTGCGGATGCTGCGATAGATCAGCAGCAGGCCACCGCAGATCGCCACCTCGTAGAGCAGGCGGGCGCCGTAGCGGCTTCGCCACCAGGACGCGATCGGGTTCGACGAGCCGTGCGCACCGGTTGGCACCGTCATCCCCATCATCGCTCCTTCGAGGTCCTTGTACTCTAGTCCTGTCACGACTTCGACATGAAGGGATTTCTCCAGGTCATCGGTCACGTCCGACCGATCGTGACCGCTTGACGCAGGCCCTGCGTGCCGAGTTCACCGGGGGGTACCCGGCACGACGGTCGGCGAATCCGACCGAATGTGACGGAATCGTGACAACACGGCCCACCGGCAGGTGGGACGGAACGTTTCGGCCCGCTCGGGTGTCTTAGGCTCGTGACAGTGACGGACGCAGCGGGGCCCGCCGACACGGCGGGTGCGGTCGAGATCAGGACCTCGAGCTTCGAGGTGTTCTGCGAGCGCGAACAGGACCGCATGGCGCGCGCACTGGCGCTGGCCCTCGACTCGGCCGATCTGGGGCGCGACGCCGCCGCCGAGGCGCTGACCCGGGCGTGGGAGCGCTGGAGCACCGTCGCCGACTACGACAACCCGGCGGGGTGGGTGTACCGCGTCGGGCTCAACTGGGGTCGGTCCCGGCTGCGCCGTCGCCGGCGCGAGGTCACCTCGGCGCTGCTGCCCGACGCTGCCGTCACCGACCGCCACCGAGACGACCAGCTCGCCCGAGCGTTGACGACGCTGTCGGCCGACCACCGGGCCGTCGTCGTCGCGAAGTTCTACCTCGACTGGGCCGACGCGGACACGGCCGACGCGCTGGGCGTGCCGGTCGGCACGGTCAAGAGCCGCCTGCACCGCGCCCTCGCACACCTCCACGACGAACTCCGGAGCGACCGATGAACGACCTTCCCGATCTCGACGACGATCTGCGATCGACCCTCAACGGCACGGCTGACGCGCTCGATCTCGAGCTCGCCCCCGCGGGCGAGCTCGCGCAGCGCGGGGCGCGCCGACGACGCCGCAAGCGGGCGTTGGGTGGCGTCGCCGCGACGGCCCTCGTGGCGGTCGTCGCCGTCGGCGTCGTCGGCACGCGAGGCGACGACTCGACCGTGGCGACCGCCGACGTCGCCGCGGCGACGACCGAGCCCGAGCTGCTGCCGCCCGCCGACGACGCCACGAGCGACGCCACGACCGACGACACCATTGACGGCGCGACCGACGCAGCACCGGCGATCACGACACCGCCGACGATGCCACCCGTCGACGCCGAGGCCCCGGCCACCGCCGCGGTCACCGCCTTCGGCCCGTCGGGCGATGCCCTCGTCGCACCCTGGCGGGACGGCTTCATCCGCGTGGCTCGCACGTTCCCGGCACAGCCCCTGCCCAACGAGCTCCCCGACGAGCTGCGAGCGCTGTTCCCACAGGAGATTCTCGACCTGTTCCCGGACGGCCTCCCGCCGACGATCGACGAGGCGACGCGCGTGCTGTCGGATGCGGGCCTGCTCGATGTCGTGACCGAGCTGATCAGCGAGCATCCCGAACTCGGCGAGGCGCTCTACGCCGCCGACCCGCTGCCGGTCGAGCTGCAGATCGCCACCACGTCCGACGGACTCGACTGGGTTCCGGTCTCGCTCGACCTGCCCGCCGAGATCGCCGACCCGACTGACGTGCGTGTCTCCGACGACCGGCTGCTGGCGTGGTCGATCGTCCCCGAGACGGACGGACAGTTCGCGACCGTGTCGATCAGCGACGATCTGACGACGTGGCGGACGACGACGTTCGACATCCCCACCGACGCGACGAGCGATCCGGCGATCCATCGCGAGGCGTGGGTGCAGCAGATCGCGCCGGTCGGCGATGGTTGGGTCGCGATGGTCAGCCGCAGTTCCTGGATCGAGTGGGAGGCGCTGCTGCCCGACGACGTCCGTCGCGAGGTCGATGCGAGCGACGGCTGGGGCACGAGCGTCGACGACGCCGGGATCGAGATCCAGATCGGCGACGGCGAGCCGCTGCAGTACACGTGGGACGAGCTCGGGCTCGACGGCAACCCCGAGCTCGACGACGAGCCCACACTCGAGTTCGTCGTCGCCGACGCCGCGGGGAACGTGTCGCGCCACACTGCGCCGGACAACTCGTGGGGCGAGCTCACCACCTGGAACGGCCAGGTCGTGCTCGTCGGCCAGACGGTGTCGGTCTCGTCCGACGGTGCGAACTGGACCGAGCTCGCGATCCTGCCCGAGGGTGCGTGGGCGAGCGGGGCCGCCCCGGTCGGCGATCAGCTCGTGGTGACCGGGGGCGACGACGTCGGCGATCCGGCCGGCTGGCTGATCGCCTCCGACGGCACCGTCACCGAGGTCGAGCTCCCCGACCTGCCCGGTCAGTACTCGCTGTGGGGTGGGCGCGACTCGGCCGCCTGGATCGTCGAGCTGTACGACGAGACGCTCGCCCCGAGTGAGCCGACGGAGCCGGCAACGGTCACGTTCGACTACGACGGCCTCGTCGTCACGCTCGACGAGTCGCCCACCGGCAGTTCGGTCGTGGCCGTCGACGCGGCGACCGGCGCGATCGTCGCCGAGCGCACCTACTCCCCCGACGACGCCGAGAACGAGAACGTCTACCAGTACGACGAAGCGACGGACACCTCGTGGTTGGTCATCACCGACGAGTCGACCGGCGACGAGCTCCTGCGCATCCCGGGCGACGTGGTCGCCGACGCCGTGAGCGAGGCGTACGGCGCCGACGAGTCGATCGTCGACGAGCCCGCGGTCGAAGCACCGGCCGAGGAATGGAACCCGGACTACTGGCTCGTCGCGACGACCGACGGCGGCGACTGGTACACCGCCGACGTCGCCGACCCCGGTCCGTGGCTCAACCAGAGCGCTGCGGTCAACGGCACGGCGTTGATCTTCCCCGACGGTGACACCTGGCAGCGCATCGATCTCGGTGGCTGACCCGGCGTCGGTGCCGTCGGGTCAGTCGGTGCCGGGCCGTCGGACGGCTTCGCCCTCCGGGTCACCCGACCAACCCGGCGGGTAGGTCCGTGCGAGCTCCTCCGGCGTGGGCTCGTGGCGCTCGTGTGCCTCGGGCGGCAGGAGCTCCATGATCGCCTTCATGATCCGCTTCGTGTCGGCGTTCGGGCTCTTGTGCTTGAGCGCGACAGGCGACCCGACCTTCGCGGTCACCCGCGGCGGGTCGGTGACGTTGAGGACATCGGGCACCCGCGCCGATCTCGGCCAGACCTGCTCGGTGCCCCAGAGACCGACCGGGACGACCGGCGCTCCCGTCATCGCAGCGAGCCGCGCCGCACCCCACCGCCCCTTCAGGTCGGGGTCGAAGAAGGCCGGGCCGCGCGGGATCGTGCCTTGCGGCATGAGGGCGACCATCTCGCCACCGGCGAGCGCCTCGGCCGCGGCCTTCAGCGGCTCGTCCGAGCCGGTGCCGCGATCGACGCGGATTCCGCCCATCGCGGCCGCGAGCTGACCGACGAGCGGCGCGTCGAAGACTTCCTTCTTGCCGAGGAACCGCACCGTGCGGCCGGAACGTGCGACCACCATCGCGATGACGGTGGGGTCGAAGTACGAACGGTGGTTGGCGACGAGGATCACCGGCCCGGTCTTCGGGATGCGCTTGACGCCCTTGATCTTGATGTCGGCGAAGGGCACCAGTGATGGACGCGCGAACAGCATGCCGAGCTGCTGCAGCTCGACACCGAGCAGTGGCAGCTTGCGGACGCCGGGTGACACGTCGAGGTTGAGCGTCGGCCAGCGCCGGGCGGCGGCCACGACCACCATGCGAGGGTCGGGATTGACGACGACCGGATTCCCCACGGCCGCCAGCAGCGGGGTGTCGTAGACGGAGTCGGAGTACGCCCAGCTCTCCGACAGGTCGACGCCGTGGTGCACCGCCCATTCCCGCACCGCCTCGAGCTTGCCGGCCGACCAGACGAACGGGCCGGCGAGCGTGCCGTCGTAGGAGTCGCCGTCGTCGGCGACGCCGTAGCGGGTGGCGACGACGTCGTCGAGTCCGAGCGCGTCCGCGAACGGCTTGACCAGGTCGTACGGGGTCGTCGTGGCGAGCACGATCGGCCGTCCTGCCAAACGGTGCTCGGCGAAGACGCTCTCGGCGAAGGGCTGCACCATGCCGACGAGCCGGTCGGCCACGTCCTCGGCGGCCGCTTGCACCGCGGCGCGCGACCGTCCCTTGGCGAAGGTGACGGCCTGGCGGGCGAGCGCCATCGACGGCAGGGTCTCACCGATCGTGTTGAACAGCTGGTACAGCGCCCGTTCGCCGGGAATCGTCCGGCTGACGAGGCCGGCGGCGCGCATCGCGTCGGAGAACACCTCCCCGCTCGCACCGCGCAGCAGGGTGCGGTCGAGATCGAAGAAGGCCGCACCGGTCGAGTCCGAGGTCACCACGTGGCGCAGCCTACGCGCGGCCGGGCGCGGCGGGCGACGGGGTGGTGGGTGGTCGTGGTGGGTGGTCGTGGTGGGTGGTCGGTGGCCCGCAGCGCCGGATCGCTGCAGGCAACGGCACCGAGGTCGAAAACGGGAAACGCCCGGATCAATGATCCGGGCGTCTCAACCTGAGATTTCCTTCGGTGGGGGGCCGAATGGTGGAAATCTCTCGAAGCGGAACATGGGGGGTGTTCTCGCGTCGTTCTGTTTGTGAAAGTATGCACGTGCACGTGTGCATCTGGCAAGTAGAACTCTTCGATATCGAGTATCGGCTTTTCCGATGAGTTGTCCACACCGGTAGCGTGGCCGGATGGACGTTCGCCAGCTGGCTGCCATCGTCGCCGTCGCCGACCACGGGACCTTCTCGGCCGCGGCCCGCGCGCTCTACACGGTACAGAGCAACGTGTCCGGTCACGTCGCCAAGCTCGAACGAGAGCTCGGCGTCGCGCTCGTCGACCGGTCCAACGGCACCCTCACCGACGAAGGCGAGCGGGTCGTCGAACGTGCCCGCCGCGTCCTGCACGAGATCGACGACATCGCGGCCGACATCGCATCGCTCGACGACGACATCTCCGGCGACGCCCGGATCGGCGTGATCGGCACGACGGCCCGTTGGCTCATGCCCCAGCTGCTGAGTGAGATGTCCGCCCAGCACCCGCGCGTCCATCCCATCGTGAGCGAGGGCTCGACCACCACCATCGTGCCCGCCGTGCTGTCCGGGCAGCTCAACGCGGCGATCATCCACCTCCCGATCGACGACCCGGAGCTGGTCGTCGAACCGCTCTTCGCGGAGGACCTCCTGCTGCTCGTCCACGCGTCGCACCCGCTCGCCGAGCGGACGACCATGTCGCTCACCGAGCTCGAGGACGTGCCGTTGCTGCTGCCGCCGAAGGGTGCCGCGCTGCGACGTGTGCTCGACCGCGCCGCCGGCAGTGTCGACGTCACACTGCGGGCGCAGGCCGAGATCGACGGCGTCCGGCTGCTGGCGTCGCTCGCGTTCGACGGCTACGGGGCGTCGATCGTGCCGGCCACCGCCGCGCCGACGCAGCTCGCCGGTGAGTTCGTGCGCATCACCGTGCCCGAGCTCCCGCGTCGTGTGGTCGCATGGGCCCGGCGGCGACGACCGTCGCCGAGTGCGGCCACCACCGCGGTCGCGAACGTG
>JAUHYJ010000136.1 GCA_030425785.1 Acidimicrobiia bacterium
CTCGACCTGATGGGTCACCCGGCGTCCGAGGAACATCTCGCGGCGCGCCGCCGCGTCCGCGACGAAGTCGTCCGGGTGCGCGATGTCGGGGTACGTCAGTGCCAGCAGCTCCGCGCGGCTACGTCCCAGGAGGCGACACAGCGACGCGTTGACGTCGAGGAATGCGCCGTCGGGAGCGACGAGGGCCATGCCGATCGGTGCCTCGTCGAACGCGAGGGCGAAGCGGCGTCGAGCGAGGTCGAGCTCGGACTCGATCTGACGCCGATGGATCGCGTCGCCGAGCTGCCGCGCGACTTCACACACGAGGTCGATCGATCCGACGGTCACCCCTGCCTCGCCACCGGCGAGCTCGAACACGGCGATCGTGGTGTCCGCCGTGACGACCGGGATGAGCGCTGGGCGCGTCTCGGACCAGCGCCGGTGCGCGCCGACGGTCGCATCCGCGGGCCACACGTCGGCCCACGTCCACTGCCGGCGGCGGGCGACATCGGCCACGTCGAGGGCGAGCGACGCACACCGATCGTCTCCCGGTTCGATGCTCGGCGCGGCCGCACCGGCGACGGTGATCGACCGTTCCCACACACCTCCGGCCTGCTGCCAGCAGGCGGCCGTGTCGAACACACCCCACTGGGCGAGGCGATCGAGCCCGCCGCGAACGGCATCGTCGAACGAGTCGGCACCGTCGACGAGCGAGCGGACGTCGCCGAGCAGTCGGAGCGCCTCGTCGCGCAGGTAGCGCGCCGACACGTCCCGGAGATCGAGCTCGGTGAACGCCGCTGGGCCGTCGTCGTCGGGCGGCACCTGCCGGAAGGCGCACTCGACCCACAGCCAGCGTCCGCCGAAGGTACGGACCCGGATCTGTGCGCGCTTCGGAGCACCTGACGCGCGGACGCGGTTCCGCACGGAGGCGACGATGTCGCGATCGTCGGGGTGCACCATCATCGGGGCGCGGGCGCCGATGAGGTCTTCGATCGGCCAGCCGTAGACCCGACCGTCGGCGGTGTCGATCGACGTGATCACGCCGTCGGCGTCCTGGACGATCCTCGCGTCGGCGACACCGAGTCCGCCGTGCCCGACCGGGCATGTGTCGTCGGCCGTCGCGGGCGTCGTCACGAGCACGCCGGCTGCTGACGACGTCGCGATGCGTTGCTCAGACGGCCACACCGTGCACACCGCTCGGGGCGCGCATCTCCTGCGGGAGGCGCACCTTCGAGCGCCGTCCGCCGAGTTGCCCCCGGATGCCGTCGGCCCAGTTGACGGCGTCGGCGTAGATGTTCTGCACGGATGCGACCTGCTCGGGCGCGAGCTCCATCAGCTGCTCGATGTCGGCGCGCTCGCAGGCTCGCGCGATCGCGAGTGCGGTCCCGAACGGTCCGGTGCCGTCGATGAGGGCTTCTCGAATCGACGCCGACACCGGCAGCTCGTCGACGAGCTCCTCCATCGGCGTCTGATAGAGCGCATCGGTGAGCGAGAGCAGGCCCACGGTGAACGCGCCGCTCTTCAACTCGGGATTCGACGTCACCTCACTGGCGACCCGGGCACGGATCGCCGCCGCGGCGACGAGCTCCTCGCTCGACTCGCCCGAGGCGGACATGGCGATGAGCGTGGCGAGGCGGCGGACCTGCCCGACGCCCAGCAGCACGATCGCGTGGCGGAGCGACTCGACACGGCGATCGAGCCCGAACGCGCTCGAGTTCACCACCGCGAGGATGCGGTACGCCAGCGTGGGGTCGGTGCCGACCAACTCCTCGACGCGGTTGATGTCGATGTCGTCGCGCTGCATCTCGGCCATCAGCGACAACGTCGACGTCATGCTCGACGGTCGGGCGGCGCGGCGCAGGATCTCCGGACGGGCGAAGTAGTGGCCCTCGAACAGGTCGTAGCCGGCCTCGACGGCCGCCGAGCACTGGTTGGACTGTTCGATCTTCTCCGCGATCAGCAGGGTCCCGGGGCGTTCGCTGCGCACCCACTCGGCGATCCGGCCGAAGTCGTCCTGGCCCAGCAGGTGGGCCTCGACCTTCACCATGCTGGTGAGCGGCAGCAGCCGCGACGACCGGAGCTGTTCGAGCGAGCTGACGTTGTCGAGCGCGAAGTGGTACCCCTCGCGGCGCGCCATCGCCAACGCGTCGAGGACGTTGCCGTCCGGCGTCTCGTCCTCGCGCAGCTCGATGATGATGCCCTCGGGCGGCAGCGACCGGTGGAGGCCGCTCGCGATCAGCTGCGGGCTGGCGTTGATGAAGCCGAAGTGCTCGCCGATGATCCGTTCCATGCCCCAATCGAGCACGGCGCGCTGCATGACCTCCTTGGTGGCGGCATCGGGATCGTCGATCGCGGCGAGCGAGTCGGGGCCGGCGCGATAGAGCAGCTCGTACCCGAAGGTGCGACGGTCGCCGTCGAAGATCGGTTGGCGTGCGATGAACAGATCTGAGGTCATGCGTCGTCTCGTGGGAGCGATGGAAGGGGCCGGGGTTTGCACTCTGCGTGGCGAAATTCGCAGAGATGCCACGCGTCGGGGTATCGGATGTAGCAGACTGTTCGGCGTCGAGCCCGATGCGCAACGAGGCTCCGACGAGTTCTCGAAGGAATGGCGGGCGATGGACAGGACGTTGGCGAACATGCGTGATCAGGGCAGCACATCGGGGGTTCGGCCGCCTGCAACGAACGACGGCGTCGACCAGTCGCCGATCGTGCTCCCGTCCCCCGACGTGTGGGCGGTCGTCCGGTTCGCCCCGCCGCCGGACACCGCGCCGAGCGACCTGCAGGCGTTCGCCATCCGGTGCGACGACCAGTGGGTGCTGACCGACGACGCCCTCGCCTTCGGGGAGATCGAGACCGTCCAGCGGTTCCACGAGTGGCGCACGACCTGGGAGCAGGTCCGTACGCTCGAACCGCTGACCACGCTGCTCCGTCTCGTCGACCTCGCCGGTGAACTCGCGCCCGCGTCGGACGGCTCGACGGGGCTGCTCCACCCCTCGTTGGCGGCGTTCCTGGTCGACGACGACGTCTTCGAGATCCCGGCTCGCCGATCGGCCCGGTCGGCTGACGCGATAGCGAGGCTGGCCGATCTGGTCCGCGAGCGAGGGGCCGAGGGGTTCGGGATCGTCGATCGCAGCCCGCGCTCCGAACGGGTCGGCCTGGCGCGCGCGTGGCCCGCGTACGGCGGCGTCGAGACGGTCGCCGCGTCGGCCGATCTACGCGTCGTCTTCGACCCGGCGGCCGGCCTGTTCTGCGAGCTCCCCGACGACGCCGGCACCTCCTTCGGCCCGATCGAGCGAGCGGAGAGCACGTCGGCGGTGTTCACGCTCTGGAGCGGCGACGCCGAGCTCCGACTGACCTCGGAACAGAGCCGCCCGCTGCACTGGATGATCCCGGGCGCCACGGCGTGGGCCGTGCGTCGCGTGCCGGAGATCCTCGCCTGGGCCCGCACCTTCGCCGGCCTCGCCGATTCGTTCGAACTCGCGCAACGCATCGATGCACCGGTGCGCCTCTCGGCCCGGAGGCCGATCGCGGACTACGGCAGCTCGAACACCTGACTTGAGTCAAGAACTCGTCAAGGTCGTGGCCCCGAGCCGCGGCCTCCGAACGGTTGGCGCCGTGACCCACCACCTGCTCGCCGCCATCCACTCGAACGACACCGCCCACCTGGCGATCGACACCGACCTGCACGACATGCTGGACGGCTCGACGCCCGCCACCGAGTTGTCGTCCGCCGACGTCGAGCGCTGCCTGGTCGAGACCGCCGCCATCACACTCGCCTACCTGCAGGTGATCGGCGAGCTCCATCGCGGCCACGACGACACCGGGATCCTCGTGATCGGCATCGTCGGGCACGCCGAGTCGCTCGGCATCGCGTCGCCGGGCGCCATCGGGGTCTCGGGTGTGGTCGTCGACGTGCTCCTCAGCGGCGGTGATCCAGTCGAGCTGGCGCACGTGCTGGACGCGGCCCACCGGACCTTCGACGCCGAGGACCTCGTGGGCGGCGCTGCTGCCCTGTTGGTCGCCACGACGTCCTGCGCCGCCGACATCGCCGTCAGCGCCACCACCCAGCTCGTCGCCGACGGCGCCGCCCAACTGCGCGCCGGCCGCACGGCTCGCTGCCGTTCGCACACGGCCGCGATCACCGATTTCGCGTAGCCCCTGGCGCGTCGCCCGAGTGGCCGGACAGTCGGCGCTCGGCACCGACATCGTCCGTCGCGGTGCCCGACCACGCGAAAGGGAGCGATGCGATGTCCGAAGAACTCGATGACGTCCTGAACGAATTCATCATCGAGACCCACGAGAACCTCGACAGCCTCGACCGTGACCTGATCAACCTCGAACAGGACGCGACGCCGGATGTGCTGGCGAGCGTCTTCCGAGCGATCCACACGATCAAGGGCACGGCGGGTTTCTTCGGGTTCGAACAACTGGAGTCCGTGGCCCACGTCGGCGAGAACCTGTTGTCGCGTCTTCGCGACGGCGAGTTGCCGGTCACCCAACGAGGGGTGAGCGCACTGCTGTCGATGGTCGACTCGATCCGCAACATCATGGCGTCGATCGAGCAGTCGGGTGCCGAGGGCGATGGCGACTACAGCGAGCTCATCGCCGAACTCGAGCGACTCGAGCGGGGTGAGATCGACGACGAGTCGGCTCCCGCCGTCGACGCCGGTGAGGCCGACCCCGCCGATGTCGAACCTGATGTCGAACTCGAGGCCGAACTCGAGACCGGCGCCGACGAGGCGGTCGACACGGCCGACGAGCTCGGTACGGACGCAGCGCCCGACGTCGAACCGCAGACCGCGGCACCCACGCCCGAACCAGCGATCGAACCCACGCCCGAACCGACGCCCGAGCCGACGCCCGAGCCGGTCGTCGAGGCCGCGCCCACCGCGCCGGTCGCCGCTTCCGAGCCGGCGCCGGACCATGCGGCTCCGCCGGCCGAGTCGTCGGCCGCGTCGTCGGCCCACGCGGGCGGCGAGTCGATCCGCGTCGACGTCGGACTGCTCGACGACCTCATGAACCTGGTCGGCGAGCTCGTCCTCGCCCGCAACCAGATCCTCCAGTACACCGGCACGCAGAGCGACTCGACCTTCAACGCGACCACGCAGCGCCTGAACCTGATCACGACCGAGCTGCAGGAAGGCGTCATGCGCACGCGCATGCAGCCGATCGAGAACGTCTGGAACAAGTTCCCGCGCGTCGTGCGTGACCTCAGCGTGGCGTGCAACAAGCAGGCGTCGCTCGTGATGGAGGGCAAGCACACCGAGCTCGACAAGACCCTGCTCGAAGCCATCAAGGACCCGTTGACGCACCTCGTGCGCAACTCCGTCGACCACGGTCTCGAGACGCCCGACCAGCGCACCGCCGCCGGCAAGCCCGCCGAGGGCGTGGTCAAGCTGCGTGCCTACCACGAGGGCGGCCAGGTCATCATCGAGATCAGCGACGATGGCCACGGCATCGACCCGGCCGTCATCCGGCGCAAGGCGGTCGAGAAGGGCGTGATGACCGCGGACGAGGCGGCGAGCCGCAGCGACCGCGAGATCGTCAACGTGATCTTCCAGGCCGGCTTCTCGACCGCACCCGCGGTCACCAACATCTCAGGTCGCGGCGTCGGCATGGACGTCGTGCGCACCAACATCGAGTCGATCGGCGGTTCGATCGACGTGCAGAGCGTGGTCGGGGTCGGGACGACCTTCAAGGTCAAGATCCCGCTCACCCTGGCGATCATCCCCGCCCTCGTCGTCACCTGCGATGACGAGCGCTTCGCGATCCCCCAGGTCAGCCTGCTCGAGCTCGTTCGCATCGACGGCCACGACCCGCAGTCGTCCATCGAACTCGTCCACGGCGTGCCGGTGTACCGGCTCCGCGGTCGCCTCCTGCCGATCGTGTACTTGCACGAGGTCTTCGGCAAGGAGGCGCCACCCGCGACCGACGGCGTGAACATCGTCGTGCTGCAGGCCGACGATCGCGAGTTCGGCCTGGTCGTCGACGAGATCAGCGACACCGCCGAGATCGTCGTCAAGCCGCTCGGCCGCATCCTGAAGCACGTCTCGGCCTTCGCCGGCGCCACCATCATGGGTGACGGCCGCGTGGCGCTGATCCTCGACGTGCTCGGCATCGCCGAGCACGTGGGCATGGCCTCGAGCCGGGACCATCGTCACCAGAACGCCAACGGCGACACCGACGCCGGCTCGTCGGGTGAGATGCAACGCATCCTGATGTTCCGTCTCGGCGAGCAGCGCCTGGCGCTGCTGCTCGAGATGGTCGCCAGGCTCGAGGAGTTCACCTCCGAGCAGATCGAGGTGACCTCACGGGGCAAGGTCGTGCAGTACCGCGGCGAGATCCTCAACCTCGTGTACCTGTCCGACGAGCTCGGGATCCCGTCGTCGCGGCCCGACGATCAGCCCGTCCAGGCCATCGTCTACACCCACGGCGACCGCAGCGTCGGCGTCGTCGTCGACGACATCTTCGACGTCGTCGAGGAGCGCCTCGAGATCCAGCACGGGTCGGCGACGACCGGGATGTTGGGGTCGGCCGTCGTGCAGGGACGCGTCACGGAAATTCTCGACGTCGAGGGCGTGCTTCGTCGCGCACTCCCCGGACTGTTCTCCGAGGAGGCAGCATGAGCACGAACGACGACCCACGATTCTGCACGTTCCATCTCGGGGAACTGTTCCTCGGGATCCCGGTGACCCGGGTGCAGGAGGTCATTCGCTATCAGGAACGGACGCGTGTCCCGCTCGTGTCGTCGGTCATCCACGGCCTGATCAACCTGCGGGGCGAGATCGTCACGACGATCGACCTCCGGCACCGACTCGAGCTCGCACCGCGCCCCGAAGGTGACGAACCCATCAACGTCGTCGTGCGACACGAGGACGGCGTGGTCAGCCTGCTCGTCGACGAGATCGGCGACGTGTTCGAGGTGACCGACGAGGACTTCGAACCGCTGCCGCCGACGCTGCAGGGCAGCTATCGGCAGTTCGTGCGCGGGATCTACAAGCTCGACGGCCGCCTGCTGCTCATCCTCGACACCGAGGGTCTGCTCGACCTGCCCGACATCCTCGATGTCGACGCGGCCGCCGCCGACGGGACCGAGCAGCCCGCGCTCGCCGAGAGCGGTCGCGACCACCTCGAGGTCGTCGCGTCATGACGCTCGTCGACGCCCCCCTCTACGAGCGCCTGGGCGGTGAGTCCACCGTCGACGCCGTCGTCCAGGACTTCTACCGCCGGGTGCTCGGCGACGCCGCGCTCGCCAAGCTGTTCGCCGACGTCAGCATGCCGCGGCAGCGCAGGATGCTCGCCGCGTTCGTGTCGGAAGCGACCGGCGGTCCGTCCGTCTACCGAGGCCGCGACGCCGTCGAGGCGCACTCCGACGTGCGGATCACCGCGAACCGGATGCGGAAGATGGTGGGTCATCTCGCCGACGCGCTCGGCGACCACGACATCGATGCCGGCCTCGTCGACGAGACGATCGACGCCATCACGCCCATCGCCGACGCCATCGTGCAGGCGAGCACCACCACGACCACCACCAGGACGACCACCTCCACGACATCGTCCAACCGATCGTCGACGTCCACGACGCCGACCAAGAAGAAGGCGGGCACCCGCTCGCGTTCGACCCGCTCCACGAGCGGGCAGACCAAGGCCAGGCCGCCGCGCCCCGCCACCACAAGCGCCACACCACACACCAAGGAGACACCCATGGCGTCCAACAACGGCCGCACGGCGGCCATCGACCAGCCCGAGACCGACACGTCCGACGAGAAGATCCTCGACGAACTCTTCGCCGACTTCGACGGTGACCACAGCGTGCTCGTCGACATGAAGGGCCAGCTGGCCGCGATCGACAAGTCGCAGGCCGTGATCTCGTTCGAGATGGACGGCACGATCATCGATGCGAACGACAACTTCCTCGGTGCGCTGGGCTACACCCGCGACGAGATCGTCGGGCAGCACCACCGCATCTTCGCCGAGCCGGAGTACGCGGCGTCGCCGGAGTACGCGGCCTTCTGGGCCAAGCTCGGCCGGGGCGAGTTCGACGCCGGTGAGTACAAGCGCATCGGCAAGGGCGGCAAGGAGGTCTGGATCCAGGCCTCGTACAACCCGATCCTCGACGATCAGGGTCAGCCCTTCAAGGTCGTCAAGTACGCGACCGACATCACGGCGCAGAAGCTGCGCAACGCCGACTACGAGGGCCAGCTCGCCGCGATCGACAAGTCGCAGGCCGTGATCTCGTTCGAGCTCGACGGCACGATCATCGATGCGAACGACAACTTCCTCGGTGCCGTGGGCTACAGCCGCGACGAGGTCGTCGGGCAGCACCACCGCATCTTCGCCGAGCCGGGGTACGCGGCGTCGCCGGAGTACACGGAGTTCTGGGCCAAGCTCGGCCGGGGCGAGTTCGACGCCGG
>JAUHYJ010000814.1 GCA_030425785.1 Acidimicrobiia bacterium
TTGCCGCGGAGCGCGGCGATGTACATCGTCGATAGTGTGGCGAAAAACGACGGCGAAACGCCTCACGTGGTCACGGTCAAGGATGTGCCGGTGGATGCATTCTGGTCGGTCACAGTCTATAACGCCGATGGGTATCTGGAAGCCAACGATCAAGGGGTAAACAGCTACAACAACTTCTCCGCCAAGCCTAGTGAGGATGGATCGTACACGATTCGTTTTGGTGGGAATCCGCAGAGTGAGAACCACCTGCCGATCACTCCCCGCTGGAACTACGCCATCCGCATGTACGAACCGGAACCGGAGATCCTCGACGGAACCTGGACGTTCCCCGCGATCACCCCGGTCCGACAGACCGGCGCTCGAACCCGCTCGGTCTGTGGCACCTAGGAGTGGGCCACGGCGTGGCGTCATGCTCGGGGAGGTCGAGAGGCGGGCGATGCTCACGATCGCTTCGGACCGGTCGGCGGCGTCGACGCGTGTGCGACGAACTCCGGCTCAAGGTCGAAGCGGACGGCGTCGCCACCATGCAGCAGTCGCCGGAGGCGACGGTGCAGCGCGATCACCTCGGCCAACCCGTCGAGCAGGTTCCACTCGACACCGAGGTGGCCGAACAGCGCCGTGGATGGCTCGGAAGGCGAATCGACGACGACGGCCGGTCGCATGGGCGTTCGGTGGGCCGACCATCTGGGTGATCCGCGGTTTCGTGGTTGTAGTCGAACGTACGTTCGACTACGATGTCGAAATGGAACGGCTGGTCGTCGACCTCCCTGCACCGGGCGAGTGGTCCGACCTGTCCGGCCCCGAGCTCGACGTCAAGGTGCAGGAACTGAACGTCGTCATGCGGCGGGTCGAGGCCGCGATCGTCGGTGCGGTCGATCACGCCGAGCAGTCCGGCCACCACGGCATCGACGGTCACCGCACCGTCGGCGCCTGGCTGATGGCCACCACGAACTGCACCCGCAGCGAAGCGACCGCTCGCACCCGCACCGCCCGGATGGTGCGTGAGCTGTCGTCGGTGGCCGAAGAGTTCTGGGCCGGTCGGGTCGGTGTCGCCCAGGTCCGAGAGCTCGCCCGCCTGTTCGCCAACCCGCGCGCGGGTGACCAGCTCGACGGGTCCGAGGACATTCTGCTGGAAGCAGCCAAGACGTTGGAGTTCGCCGACTTCAAAGTCGTCACGTCACGCTGGGAGCAGCTGGCGGATGCCGACGGCGCGCATCGTGAGCACGAACGCGCTCATGACGAACGCAACACCCGAGTGTCATTCGATGGGGCCGTGGTTCGGTTCGAGACCGCGCACGGCGTCATCCAGGGCACCTCGATGCGCAACGTGTTCGACGCGTTCTGCGACGCCGAGTTCGACCGCGACTGGGCCTGGGTCAACGAGACCTACGGCGACGACGCCAACAAGAGCCACCTGCCGCGCACCGCCGGCCAACGCCGCGCCGACGCGTTCGTCGCCATGGTCCTCGCCGCCGCATCAGCCGGCACCGGCGACGGCCGCCAGATCGACACCACCGTCAACCTGGTGTGCGACCTGGATCAGTTCGAACAGCGCGTCGAGGCCGCGGCGACCGACGACGACGATGCCGTCGAGATCGATCCGGCGACCGTGCGCGACCGCCGCTGCGAAACCACCGACGGCGTCCCCGTCGACCCACGCCAGATGGTCGCCGCCGCGTTGATCGGCCGCATCCGCTCGATCGTCGTCGACGGTGCCGGCGTCATCATCGCGGCGGGACGCAA
>JAUHYJ010000815.1 GCA_030425785.1 Acidimicrobiia bacterium
GCCAACGAGAGCGTCGGCGATTCGGTAGCGTCTCGGGCGTGACGGAGCTGGCACGACGGCTGGGGTACGACGACGACACCTCGCTGGTGATCGTGTCGTGCGACGACCTCGGTTCGTGCCACGCCGCGAACGTCGGCGTCTACCGGGCGATCCGCGAGGGCGCCGCGACCTGTGCGTCGCTGATGACCCCTGCCCCCTGGGCACGCCACGCCGCCCAGCAGTACCTGCCGACCGACGACATCGGCGTCCACCTCACGCTCAACGCCGAACACGACGCTTACCGGTGGGGTCCGCTCACCCAAGCGCCGTCGTTGCTGTCGGGTGAGGGTGGGTTCCCGCGCAGCATCGACGACCTGTGGGAGCACGCCGACGCGGAGGAGGTCTTCCGCGAGCTGCGCACCCAGATCACCCGGGCGCAGGCGTGGGGCATCGACGTGACCCACCTCGCACCACACCTCACGGCGATCACGCTGCGGCCCGAGTTCTTCGGCATCTACCTCGAGCTGGCGGTCGAGTTCGACCTCCCGATCCGGCTGCCGTCGACCATCACCGAGGAGCAGGCAGGGTTCCCGTTCCGGCGGCTCGCCGCCGAGGCCGAGATCCTGTTCCCCGACCACTTCGACCACGACTGGCGCGCCGGGTCCCGCCGACGCGTCATCGACGCGCTCGCGGCGCTCGAGCCGGGGGTCACCGAGTTGCACATCCAGCCGGCGATCGACACGCCGGAGGTCCGCGCGCTCAGCGGCGTGGCGCCGCAGTGGATCGACGATCTCGAGTTCGCGGTCGACGGCGCGCTCGCCGCCGCGATCGACGCGGCCGGCGCCGTGCCGATCGGCTACCGCGAGCTCAGAGCTGCGATGCGAGCCGGCTGAACGCCGCCGTCGCCTCGCCCGAGCGCAACAGATCGAGCAACGCGCCGGTGTGGCCGGCTGCCTTGACGGTGCCGCGCATGAACCCGACGGTCGCGTCGAAGTCGTCGGCCGTGACCGCCGCGACCGGCGCCGAGACGACGAGATCGGCGTCGTCGGGGCCCTCGACGCGCTCGTCCTTCTTGGCGACGACGAGGCGGTACTGGACGCTCACGACCCGACCTCGTGGGTATCGGGTGCCGGCACGCCCGCGAACAGGTCGTGCTCGAGCGGATCGCCGTCGTCGTGGACCGGGATCGGACCGACCAGCGAGCGGGCCAGGATCCAGTCCTCCCACGGGTAGCACGCCGCCAGTTCGTCGTCGGACAGGCCGAACCAGAACGCCGCCGTCGGGTCGACCTGGGTGGCGTGCGCCTTGAGCGCCCCGGTCCGGGCCCACATGTAGTCGCCCACGTCGATCTGGGTCGTGACGCGGTGGTCGTTGTCGGGCCGCTCGAACCACTTGTCGTCGAACGGCGATTCGCCGCGGTGGCGCAGGAGCCCCTCGTGGATGGCGACGAGCCGGCGACGGCTCCACGTGGTGTAGTACAGCTTGAGCGGCTGGAACGGCTCGCCGGCGTCGGGGTACCAGTCGGGGTCGCCGGCGCGATCGAATGCGAGCACCGAGATGTCGTGGACGCGCAGGTGGTCGGGGTGCGGATAGCCCTGCTGGTCGTCGTTGTAGGTGATGATCACCTGGGGTCGGGTCCGGCGGATGTGGGCGACCAGGCGCCCGGTCGCCTCGTCGAGGTCGGCCTGGTGGAAGCAGTCGGGATGCTCGTTCGGCGGCGTGTCGGCCATGCCCGAGTCGCGGTAGCCGAGCATGATGACCTC
>JAUHYJ010000816.1 GCA_030425785.1 Acidimicrobiia bacterium
CCGCGCTGTTCTGGCAGTACGGGCTCGACACCGAGCTGCTCGGGGACGGCTCCGATCCGGTGAACCTCCTCGGCGCGACGATCGCCGCGCTGCCGCTGCTCGGGGTGGGCACGAACGGCCGCGTCGCGTGGACGCAGACCGCCTACTTCGCGGACGTGACCGACTGGTACGCCGAGGAGATCGTGCTCGACGACGACGGAATGCCGCGGGCGTCGATGTTCCAGGGCGCCGAGCGCGATCTCGTGGTGGTCGAGGAGACGTTCGAGGTGGCCGACGTGCCCGCGCTCGACAGCGAGGGTCGGACCGAGACGCTGCCGCGCTTCGCCACGTTCGACGGGCGCTTCATCACGTCGATCGAGGGTCGCTCGGTGTCCGAGGACGATCCGCTCGGGCCGGGCGAGTCGCGCGTCTTCGACGGCGTCGGCCCGGTCGGCGAGTGTGTCATCCCGAAGACGGCGAACGCGATCGCGGTCAACGCGATCGGCATCGACGCCACCGACCCCACCTTCCTGACGCTGCACTCCGACACCGCGACGCTCGACCCACCGAACGCCTCGAACCTCAACGTGTTCCCCGGCCAACCGCCGACGCCGAACTTCGCGATCGTCCCCCTCGACTCGAGCGGTGACTTCGTGATGTACAACGCGTTCGGCGAGGTCGACACCGTCATCGACGTCGTCGGCTACACCGAGACGACGTACATCGAGCAGTGGTACGGCATCGAGCTCGAAGAGGCGACCGCGTCGCAGGGCTTCATCGGCACCGACCCGACGACGGTGGTCGAGGTCGAGCTCGACACCTGGGGCAAGAGCGGGCGGGTCGTGGCGACCAGCTCGATCAACGTCCTCGACGCGACTGAGGGGGACTCGATCAGGTGCTCGATCACCACCGGCCCGTCGGCCCACGACGACGAGCATCTCCAGACGTGGGTCAGCCCCGGGGCGCCGGCTGGTGTCGGCCACCTCGCCGGCAGCCGCGTCCTCACCGAGTTCGAGGAGGGCTCGACCGTGACCGTTCGGCTGGTGTGCGATCACCTCGGCGCGTCGGGGCCGGGCGCCTTCAACCGTGCGGTGCTCACCGCGATGCTCGTGCCGGACCGCAATCCGTTCGTCGTGAAGCTGCCCTGACCGCGGTCGCGAGGCGAACGCTGATCGGCGCATCCGGTACCGTCCCCCGGATCGGACGCGAAGCGCTGCTCGACACCATCATCTCGGACGTCGCCGAACACGGCTTCGCCGACCGCAGCCTGCGGGACATCGCGGCTGCGGTCGGCTCGAGCCATCGGATGCTCAACTACCACTTCGGGTCGCGCGAGGGGTTGCTCGAGGCGATCGTCACCCGGCAGCTCGAACGTGCCCGCGAGGTCGATGCGTCGCTGTTCGACTACGCGAGCGACGTCGACGGCCTCGACGCCCGGTGGGCGCAGGGGGCGACCGACGACGAGCGGGCCTTCGACCGGCTGTTCTTCGAACTGGTGGCCATCGCCGCCCGTGGCGGTTCGTCGACCGAGCGCTTCCGCAACGACTACGTCGAACCCTGGCTGGCTCTCAGCGAGCAGGCGGCTCGCCGATTCGGCCTCGATGCCGACGCGACGCGATCGCTCACCCGGCTCGACGTGGCCGTCCTCGTGGGTCTGGCGCTCGATCGGCTGTTGACCGACGACGACGCCGGGGTCGACGCGGCCTATCGCACCTATGCCGAACTGCGCCGCCCGACCGTCGAGCGCGCTCGCACCATCGCCC
>JAUHYJ010000817.1 GCA_030425785.1 Acidimicrobiia bacterium
GTCCATCGCCGTCGGGGCGTCCTCGACGTCGGCGCAGACGACCAGGAACTCGTCGCCACCCATGCGGGCGACGACGTCGTCGGGGCGAACGGCGGTCGACAAGCGGCGTGCCGTCGACGCGAGCAGACGGTCGCCCACGTCGTGGCCGAGCGCGTCGTTCACGTCGGCGAGCCGGTCGACGTCGACCATGAGCACGGCCAGCGTCCGCTCGATCCCCTCGTCGAGCAGTTCGATGAGGTGGTTGACGGCGGACGTGCGGTTCAGCAGACCCGTCGTCGGGTCGCGTTCGAGCCGGTCGACGAGCTCGGCGGTCCGCTCACGCTCGTCGGTCACGTCACGCGCCAGCAACGCCACGTAGCCGCCGTCGGCGGCGGTCGCGTCGTGATGGACGTGAACGGTGACCTCGTGGCTGGTGGGGCGACCGAGGAGGTTGCCGAAGCTGACCTCGCCGGTCCAGGTTCCGCCCTCCGGCCCGGTGATCAGCTGCTGTGGCAACTGATCGAGCACGATCCGCAGCCGGCCGAGGTGGTTCGCGTCCGGGCTCGGTTCGAGCTTGAACAGCTGGGCGCCGAGTGCGTTGGCCGACATCAACGTGCCGTCCAGCCCGATGACGACCGCCGCCAACTCCGCGCCGTCGACGACGGCCTCGAGGGCCACGATCGAGCGCGGCACCGACCGCTCGATCCGACTCGGCTCGGCGTCGTCGGTGGTCGGCGGTGTGGAGATGACAGGTTCGTCGTAGCTCATGAAGTGGGGGTCGGTGCCGGTGGCGGGACGAGTCCCGTCGCGATGTCGTGCGCGACGGCGGTCAGTTCCGCAAGGGAGGCCACCTCCGCGACATCTGCATCATCGGCAGCTTCGAGCTGCTGGTTGAGCGCGTACACCGTGAACGTCGCCGTGGCACCCTCCGGCCCGCAGACGCCGGGCCATCGCCGCCCGACCTCGGTCGGCGGCCACCAGAACGCCCCGGCCGGCAGCCGGCTGTCCGACAACCCCGTGGTCTCCGGGGGAATGCCCACGAGCACGTCCTGCACGACACCGTCGACGGCGATCGCGACCAGGTACTCGACGGGGGACACGCCGGAGGCGAACCACGTCAGCGCGGGCGCCGCCGCACCGGTGCCGCACCCGGCAGACGGGGTGATCTGACCGCCGGCCGGCCAGGGCGCGAGCACGTCGATCGTCGGGTCGGGGAGCACCGTCGTCGGCGGCGCGGTGGTCGGCGGGGGAGGCGGCGGCTGGATCGCAGGAGCGAGGTCGCGGCCGTCTCCGGTGGCGCAACCGACGAGCAGGCCGGCGACCACGAGGCCGGTGACCGCGGCGAGCCGGGCAGAGCGAACCATCGTGGTCGAGCGTAGCGAGGCGGGTAGGTTGACCGAATGGTTGCGCAGCGGACGATCATGACGATCCACGCCCACCCCGACGACGAGGCGTCGAAGGGTGCGCCGACCCTGGCCAAGTACCACGCCGAGGGCGCGAGAACGGTGCTCGTGTGCTGCACCGGTGGCGAGGAGGGCGATCTCCAGAACCCGCACCTGCGTGAGCCGGGCCGGCCGTTCCACGGGCTGACGCCCGACGAGGAGCGGGCGCTCGTCGCGTCGATGCGGCTCGCGGAGCTCGACGCGTCGGCGAACGTCATCGGCTTCGACGAGGTCATCATGCTCGGCTACCGCGACTCGGGCATGGCCGACACCCCGCCGAACGAGCACCCCGACTGCTTCCACCAGGCCGACCTCGACGAG
>JAUHYJ010000137.1 GCA_030425785.1 Acidimicrobiia bacterium
ACAGCGGGCACCCAGATCTGGATCAGCCGACCCACGTGAGGATCACACGGGGTCGGTGCAGGAGGGACCGCCATGCAGTACCGACGCCGCGACGACCACTCGCTCGACGCGATCCTGACCGGGCGCATCGTGCTCGACGAGTACGGCATCCGCCTCGGCACGGTGACCGACGTCGTGTTCGCCCCGGACGCACACTCACCCGACTACCTGATCGTCGACCCCGGCCCCCTCCGACGTGCCCGCTACGTGCCGACCCTGGGCGCGTGCCAGACGCCCCAGGGCGCCATCATCGTCCCGTGGGACCGCGATTGGTTCCGCCTCGCGCCCGCCGCAGGGGGCCGCCCGCTCCTGCGCGACGACGAGCGTCGCCGCCTCCGCGCCCACTACACCAGCCGGCCGTCCCGCCTCGTCGGCCGCCCCCTCGCGTAACCGACGCCTTTCTGGTCGGAAGTTCCGCCGGCCACCACGACCACATCACCGTTCTGGTCGGAGGAATGGACCGCATGTGGTCGGTTTCTGCGACCAGAACGGTGATGTGGGGCGGCGGAGCGCCGGAACTCCGACCAGAACGACGGGGGCGGGCGCGTCAGTGGACGAGGTCGAGCTGCTCGGACAGGTACAGCTCTTTGCACTTGGCGCGCTGCAGCTTGCCCGAACTGGTCTTCGGCAGGGTGCCGGGCTGCACGAGCATGATGTCGCGCGGCGGCAGGCCACACACCTCGAGGGTGCGATGGTGGATGTCGTGGCCGACGACGTCGAGATCGACGTCGTCACCCTTGGTGCGCACCTCGGCGACGACGACGACCGACTCCTTGCCCTTGTAGCCCTCCATGCCGAACGCGATCACGTTGCCGGCGCGGACCCCACCGAGCCCACCGACCGCGCGTTCGATGTCCTCGGGGAAGACGTTACGGCCGCCGACGATGATGACGTCCTTGATGCGCCCGCACAGGACGAGCTGACCGTCGAGCACGTAGGCCAGGTCGCCGGTGCACAGCCAATCGTCCTCGAACAGCGCCTGAGTCGCATCCTCGCGCTGGTAGTAGCCGGGCGTCACCGAGGTGCCGCGCAGCAACAGCTCGCCGACGTGACGTTCGGGCAGCGGCTCGCGGGTGTCGGGGTCGACCACCCGGAGCTCCATGCCCGGCACGGCGGTGCCGAGCAAGGGTAGGCGCCGCGCACGCACGGCGAGGTCGTCGGGGTCGTCGATCTCGACCGGCTTCGCGACTCGGGTGCGTTCGAGCACCTCGCGGTCGACCGTGTCACAGCGCAGCCCGGCACCGCGACGCGGGAACGACGCCCCGATCGCGGTCTCGGCCATGCCGAATGCCGGGAACACGGCGCCGGGATCGAACCCGAACGGCGCCGCCGCCTCGCAGAACGCCTCGACCGCCTTCGGGTCGACCGGCTCGGCTCCCGACAGCGCCAGCGTCAGCGAGGACAGGTCGAGCTCGCGGCCCTTCTTGGCCGCGAGCCGCAGCGCGCGGGTGGCGAGCACCCAGGAGAAGTTCGGGCCCGCGGTGGCCGTGCCGCCCCAGTCCGAGATCCACTCCATCCACGCGAGCGGGTGCGCCATGAAGTCCTGCGGCGCGGCCTGGACGAGCTGGACGCCCGAGGTCATCGGGATCGCGAGGAAGCCGACCAACCCCATGTCGTGATAGAGCGGGAGCCACGACACCATGACCTCGCCGTCGGTCAGCTCGGCGGCGTCGGCACAGGCGTCGATGTTCGCCGTCAGCACCCGGTCGGGGATCATCACGCCCTTCGGCTCGCTGGTCGACCCCGACGTGTACTGGAGGATCACGAGACGGTCCGGGTCACGCCCGGGCAGCTCGAGCCGATCGCCGGATGGGACGTTCGGTGCACCCGGCAGCACCGTGCCCATCGGCTCGATCGGCGGGTCGCCGGGGGCGGCCTCGTAGAACGGGGCGAGCTGGTCGTCGATCAGCACGAGCTTGGCGTCGCCGTGGCGGATCCGGGCGCGCGTCGAGGTGACGAACTCGTCGAGCGAACCCATCCGCATCGGCAACGGCAACACCATCGAGGCGATGCCCGCCATCCAGCAGCCACGCACGATCGTCATCAGCTCGCGGCTGGTCGGGCCGAGCACGGCGACGTGGTCGCCCGGCAGCAGCCCCTTGGACTGCAGCGCGGCACCGACGGCCCGCGCCTCGTCGTGGATCTGACGCCACGGGACGAACACCGGCCCGTCCGGTGCCACCGAGTGGCCGACGAACCGGACGCCGGTGTCACGGTCGGCGGCGCGTTCGAGCCGTTCGATCGTCGTGAGGGTCGAACTCATGCGCGTCGACGCTAGCCGCGCCTGTGGAGATGCGTCGGGTACGCGTGCGCGAGAGTGTCGCCGTGACGTCGATCCGTGCGACCATCCTGCAGACGCCCGCCGCTGATCGGCTCGAGGTGTCGACCGACCGGGTGGTGCGGGTCGAGGCCGGCCGGATCGTCGGCATCGACGCCACCGGTGATCACGGCGGACACGTCGACGTGACGCTGCCCGACGACGTCGTGCTCGTCCCCGGGTTCGTCGACACCCACCTCCACGCGCCGCAATGGCCCCAGCTCGGGACGGCGCTCGACCAACCGCTCGACCGGTGGTTGTTCGAGTACACGTTCCCGCTCGAGGCCCGCTTCGTCGACACCGACCTCGCCCGGCGGGTGTGGGACGACATGGTGCCGAGCCTGCTGCGCCACGGCACGACGTCGGTCGCGTACTACGGCTCGATCCACGAGGACGCGACCCTCGCGCTGGCCGAGGCGTGCGCGTCCCACGGCCAGCGCGCCCTGATCGGTCGGTGCGCGATGGACCATCCGGAGGGCACACCCGAGTGGTACCGCGACGGCGGCCCACGCGAGGCCGTCGATGCGAGCGGACGCTCGATCGAGGCGATCCGCGCGCTCGACGACGCACTCGTCGCCCCGATCGTCACGCCCCGCTTCGTCCCGGCGTGCACCGACGCAGCACTGCTCGGTCTCGCCGAGCTCGCCGCCGAGACCGGCACGACCGTCCAGACCCACTGCTCCGAGGGCGACTGGGAGCACGGCCACGTCCTCGAGCGGTGCGGTGTCACCGACAGCGTCGCTCTCGACCGGTTCGGCCTGCTACGGCCCAACACCGTGCTCGCGCACGCGACGCACCTGTCCGACGACGACCGATCGCTGATCGCCGAGCGCAGCGCCGGGGTCGCCCACTGCCCCTTGTCGAACGTCTACTTCGCCGACCGCGCCTTCAGCGCGCGGCGGGCGATCGACGCCGGGTTGCGGGTCGGGCTCGGTACCGACGTGGCCGGTGGGCCGAGCCCGTCGTTGCTCGCCCAGTGCGGTCACGCCGTCGCAGCGTCACAGCGACTCGTCGACGAGGGCGATCCGGCCGCCCGCATCGACACGACGACCGCGTTCTGGATGGCGACGGCCGGTGGTGCCGACCTGCTCGGCATCGACGCCGGCGTGCTCGAGCCCGGGCGCTGGTTCGACGCCGTGGCGATCCGGCTACCGGCTGCGGCCCAGTGGGACGACGACTGGCCGTCGCGCTTCGAGCGTCTCGTCCGCCTCGCCGGTGCGTCGGAGATCGAGCGGGTCTGGGTCGGCGGGCGTCAGGTCGTCTGATCGCGCTCGGACGAGCCCGACTCGGCCGTGGCCGCGAGCGCCGCCAGGGTGCCATCGATGCTCTGCAGGGTGTGTGCGCGTCGGTCGCCGACGCCGGTCGCCAGGCGAGCGACCGCGTGGAACCAGCGCGGCCGACGGTCGGTCCACGACTCGGTCACGCGACAGCCCGCCTCGGTCGGCTCGATGTCGTACGACCAGTGCGAGACCGGGATCAGCCGCACGAGGTCGACGTCGAACCCGACCCGGCGGCACGGGTCGGCGTCGGTGATCGTGGCGACCGTCGACCAGCGGCGCCACCCGTTGCTGTTGCGGCCCTTGAAGCGAGCGCCGGGCGACGGGCCGGTCGCGCCGCCGAGCCACCGCCCGCCGTCGTTCTCGTCCGACCACTCACCCATGCGCGCGAGATCGGCGACGAGCGACCACACCACCTCGGGCGAAGCGGCGACGTCGCGGGAGGCGGAGACGGTGTCGGCCATCTCGCGATCGTAGCGACGTCACTCGCTGCCGGGCAGCCGTTGGGGCAGGTGGCCGTCTCGCCGGGCGGAGATCTGGTCCGCGTCGCACACCCGGCACAGGAACTCGCGTTGAATCCCCTGGATCGACATCTGCGATCCGCGCGACTTCTCGACGATCACCCGCGGTGCGGCCTCCATCTCCGTGCCACCGCACCTGGCGCAGGACGGGCGCGGATCGCGGATCCAGGTGGCGCCGCACTGCTCGCAGGTGAGCTCGATCGTGTCGTCGGGCTGCCGCTCGCCGCGCAGGTACTCATCGGTGCCGCAGGTGGTGCACTCGATCTCGACCATGCGCCGAGGCTAGCGACGCCCGCTCAGCCGACCGTCGGGGGCGTCGGTGGCGACGGAGCGGTCGAGGGCGGGACCGGCGACGTCGGCTCGTCCCGGTCGCGAAGCGAGCGGGCGACGACCACGACCACCAGGACCAGCCCGAGCAGGGCGACGACCGCCGCCGACACCGCGCCGTCGAACGTCTCGGCGAGGAGCGACGTCGTGGCGATGGTGGCGCCGACGATGCCGAGCACCATCAGCACCAACTCCTCGAACCGGACTCCGTACACGACCACCGCCAAGGCGATCAGGGTGGCGACGCCGGGGGCGAAGCGGTCGGAGATGTCCCACAGCATGAAACCGCCGACGTAGGCCATCACGCCGGCCCCCACCTCGACCACCAACCCTGGGCGGACCGCCTCGGTGTGGGCGGCCGCGAAGAGCGCCGCTCCCACTGCGATCAGGACGAGCCCTGCCACCACGGGTTCGCCGTCGACCGCGTCGAAGAACGCGCCGACGGTCACCCCGGCACCCACGAGCGCACCGAGCGCCTGCAGGGGCCGGTCGCGATTTCGCCAGAGCACCGCACTCGACAGCAGCATGCCGACACCCACGGCGACGCCGACCCAGGGACTGTCACGTCCACCGGTCTCGTCGGCGAGCAGCCCGGCGGCGAAGCTCACACCGCCGACGCCGAGTGTGGTGACGTAGCCGGCGACTCGGTCGGTCCCCGGCTCGTCGAACGAGAACAACCAGTGACCGACGGCGACGCCAATGACGGCGATCGCAACGGCCACCGTCAACCGGCCGGCGAACGCGAGGTCGTCCCACGCGTTGCCGATCGCCATCGCGCCGCCGCTGAGCGCGAACACACTGCCGACGTACACGGCCACCTCGGCCGCCAGCGACAGCCGCCGCGGACGCTCGGCGACCGCGGCGCCCGTTTCTTCGAAGCGGCGGATCGCATCGCGCTGCTCTGGTGTGATGAGGCCGGCCGCGACCCACGTCGACGACCGGCGATCGAGATCGTCGGTGCGTCCCACGTCCTCAGTCTCGCGCCCTCGTACCTCGGGGCCCAGTGACCAACGGCCCGAGGGATGGGCGGTGGGTGGGTGATCCGCCGCTCACCGGACGCCGACGCGGATTTTTCGTTCAGCTCCGCGCGCGATCGGCATCGCGCGCCTACCTTCGATGCATGGCGACCGCGCACACCACGACGACCGGGGCTCGGACCCGGCTGGTCGTGCTCGTGTCGGGCGGTGGCACCAACCTCCAAGCGATCCTCGACGCCTGCTCGACCGACGAGCTGCCGGCCGAGGTCGTCGCCGTCGTGTCCGATCGGGCCGACGCCCACGGCCTCGCCCGGGCGGCCCGTGCCGGTGTGCCGTCGGTGCACGTCGGACGGCTCCCCGACGAGCAACGGCGCGACTACGACGCGCGACTCGCCGACATCGTCGCCGGCTTCGGTCCCGACCTCGTGGTCCTCGCCGGGTGGATGCGCATCCTCACGAGCGACTTCCTCGGCTGGTTTCCGCATCGCGTCATCAACCTGCACCCGGCGCTGCCCGGTGAGCTCCCGGGGACGCGTGCCATCGAGCGCGCCTGGGACGAGGCGATGGCCGGCCAGCGCACACGATCCGGCGTCATGGTGCACTACGTCCCCGACGAGGGCGTCGACGACGGGCCCGTCATCGCCAGCGCCGAGGTGCCGATCCGGCCCGACGATTCGCTCGACTCGTTCGAAGCCCGGGTCCACGCGACCGAGCACCGCCTGCTCGTCGACACGATCCGCCAACTCTGCCACGCCGCGACGACGCACTGACGACGCACTGACGACCCACTGACGACCCGCCACCGACGACACCCACCCGACGACCAGCACGATCCCTGCGAGCACGAACAGGAGCGCACCTTGAGCATCAACGACGATCTCTTCGACCGCTACGACGCCCTCACCTTCGACGACGTGGTCGTCGTCCCGGGCTACTCCGAGACGTTGCCCGACGCCGTCGACACCTCGGCGGTGTTCGCCCGCGACATCGAGCTGTCGGTCCCCCTCGTGTCGGCCGCGATGGACAAGGTGACCGAGGCCCGGATGGCCATCGCCATGGCCCGCCACGGCGGCATCGGCGTGGTGCATCGGAACATGTCGATCGAGGCGCAGGCCGCCGAGGTCCAGAAGGTCAAGCGCAGCCAGAGCGGCATGATCACCGACCCGGTCACCCTTCGCAAGGAGGCTCAGCTCTTCGAGGCCGAAGAGCTCATGAACCGGTTCAAGTTCTCCGGTGTGCCGATCACCGACGCCGACGACCACCTCGTCGGCATCCTCACCAACCGCGACATCCGGTTCTGCGAGGGCAGTGACTTCGAGCGTCCGATCAGCGAGTTCATGACGAGCGAGAACCTCGTGACGGCTCGGGTCGGTACCTCGCTCGACGAGGCGAAGAAGCTGCTCCAGCAGTACCGCATCGAGAAGCTGCCACTGGTCGACGACAGCGGCAAGCTGGCCGGGCTGATCACGGTCAAGGACATCCAGAAGCGCCTCGACTACCCCAACGCGTCGCGCGACGACCGGGGCCGACTGCGTTGCGCCGCCGCGTGCGGCGTCGGCGACGACGTCGAGGAGCGGGTCGAGGCGTTGGTCGCGATGGATGTCGACGCCGTCGCGATCGACACCGCGCACGGTCACTCGGCCGGCGTGATCAAGACCATCGAGCGCATCAAGGGGTCGTGGCCCGATCTGGCGGTCACCGCGGGGAACGTGGTCACCGAGGAGGGCGTCGAGGCGCTGGCCCGAGCCGGCGCCGACGCGATCAAGGTCGGTGTCGGTGCCGGGTCGATCTGCACCACGCGCATCATCTCGGGGGCCGGCATGCCGCAGCTGTCGGCGATCTACTTCACGGCCAAGCGCGCCCGCGAGCTCGGTGTCCCCGTCATCGGCGACGGTGGCGTGACCTACTCGGGTGACATCGTCAAGGCGATCGCCGCCGGCGCCACGACGGTCATGCTCGGATCCCTGCTGGCCGGCACCGAGGAGAGCCCCGGCGAGACCGAGCTGTTCGAAGGCCGTCGCTTCAAGAGCTATCGGGGCATGGGGTCGATGGGCGCGATGCAGGGCCTCGGCGCCGACCGGTACGCCACCGCTCAGGGGCAGCAGCCCACCGGTCGCGAGCAGTCGAGCGTCGCCCAGACGTCGAACAAGCTGGTGCCCGAGGGCATCGAGGGTCGCGTCCCGTACGCCGGCCCACTCGGTGACACCGTCTTCCAGCTCGTCGGTGGTCTGCGCTCGGGCATGGGGTACGCCGGCGCCGCCGATCTCGAGCAGCTGCGCACCGGGGCCCGGTTCATGCGCGTCTCGACGGCGGGCCGCGAGGAGAGCCACCCGCACGACGTGACGATCACCAAGGAAGCCCCGAACTACCAGCGCAGCTGACGCGCACTGTTCACACGGTCGACATCCGATCGGCCCACGACGTTGCGAGAATGGTGACGTGGTCGCACCCAGCACCGCCCCGAGCACCCTCGACGACCAGCACGACGATCAACCCGTCGATGAGCCCGTCGACGCGCAGGCACCGACCGGCATCCCGACGTCGCGTCCTGCCCACGACTGGCGATGGACGATCGCCGCCGGCCTCGTGGTCGCGACGGTGCGATGGATCTTCGCCGCCGATCGCCGCGTGATCCATGTCATCCCCGACGAGTCCGCCCAGCTCGCAATGGCTCGCTGGCTGGGCGGGGGCCCCCGCTGGAACATGTTCGACCACATCACGTTCCGGCCGGGGTACGCAGTCGTCGTGGGGCCGCTCTGGCAGGTCACCGGGACCGCCGAGTCGTTCGTGCGCGCCGCGCTCACCCTGAACGCCGTCGTGGCCGGGCTCTCCGCGATGGTGCTGGCGCGGCTCGTCCGACGCTGGACCGACCTGCCGCCCCTCACGTGCGCTGCGCTCGCGGCGGCCGTCGCCGTGGCGCCCGCAGTGATC
>JAUHYJ010000138.1 GCA_030425785.1 Acidimicrobiia bacterium
CTCCTGGTCGGCGATCGGCGACATCGAGTTGTTCGTGACGAACAGGACCCGCCGACCGCCCGACCGAATCCGTTCGACCGCCTCGTCCGCACCCGGGATCGCGCGCCGTGCGAGCCAGACGACACCGTCGAGATCGAGCAGCACGTGGCGGATCGAGCCGAGTTCTGGTACGCCGGGTCGGGACAGATCGTTCACGCCGATCGTTTGTAGCAGCCGGTCGTGCCTGGCAGCCTGTGCGAGTGCCCCGCTTCGAACCGTTCCCGGCCATCCACTACCCCACCGGCACCGACCTCGGCGAGGTGACCGCACCACCGTACGACGTGCTGTCGGACGACGATCTGGACGAGCTCGCCGCGCGCCATCGGCACAACATCGTGCACGTCGACGTCCCGCGCGAGGCCGACGGTGACGATCGCTACGACCGAGCGGGCGACCAGCTGCGTAGCTGGCTCGCCGACGGCGTGTTGGTACGTGACGACGAACCCGGGTTCGTGATCTATCGGATGTCGTTCCGTGACGCAGCGGGTCGCGACCGCTCGATCGTCGGCGTGTTGGGCGGCGCAGAGGTCGCCGAGTACGGCGACGGCGGCGTACTGCCCCACGAGCGCGTGACCCCCAAGGCGTCGACGGACCGGCTCGACCTGACTCGCGCGACTCGCGCCAACATGTCACCGATCTGGGGGCTGTCGCTGAGCCAGGGGCTCACGGATCTGCTGGCCGAACCCGCCGAGCTGATCGGTGAGCTGACCGCCGACGGCGTGACGCACCTGATCGAGCGCACGACCGATCCGGCGCGGGTGGACGCGATCGGTGCGGCCGTCGCAGCCGACGACATCCTGATCGCGGACGGGCACCACCGCTACGGCGTCGCCCAGCAGTACCGCCGCGAGGTGCGCGAGACGACCGGTGTCACCGACGGCCCCGCCGAGCTGACCTTGATGTTCGTCAGTGAGCTGATCGAGGAGCAGCTGAGCGTCGAGGCGATCCACCGCGTGTACCGGTCGATCGACCGCGAGGCGTTGCTGGCCGCGTTGTCGGCCGGCTTCGACATGGCTCCGGCCGGCGCGGTCAGCCCGGCGACGCTGGCCGAGATGGACGCCACCGGCCGCCTCTGCCTCGTCGCCGCCGACGGCACCGGCACCTGGTTGACGCCGAAGCCCGGCGCGTTCGACGGCGTGCGGACGCTCGACGGCGTCTGGCTCGAGCACCTGCTCGAGGGCACGTCGGCGAGCGTGAGCTACCAGCACGGCGTCGACGAGGTGCGGCACCTCGTCGCGACCGACGGGACGGTCGCCGGTGCGGTGCTGATCCGGCCCGTCGGGGTCCCCGAGATCGAGCGGACGGCACGCGAGGGCGTCGTGATGCCACCCAAGTCGACCTTCTTCACGCCCAAGCTGCGGACCGGGCTCGTGGTCCGGCCCCTCGAGTGAGACGGCCGGCTGGGACGGTCGACTGAGACGATCGTCGAGGACGGTCGAGGATCAGGCCGCCAGTCGGTCGACGACCGCCGAGATCACCCGATCAACATCGCGTCGCCGGCCGGCGCGTACCACTCGATCGGCGACGAGCTCGGTGCGGCTCTGGGTGACGCCGCCCGCCCGGAAGAAACGCCGGGCGACGTGACCGGTGACGACGACAGCCGCGCCTGCCGCCACGGTCACCCGACGATCGTGGACCACGACGGGCACCGAGACGCGGGTACCGTCGACCTCGGTCGTGACCTCGAGGTTGGTGACGACGCCGCCACTCCGGAGCTGCCGCTCGCGCGGCTCACTCGAGATCGTGCCGACGACGACGGCCACATTGCATGACTCCATGACGAGCCTCCTGACAGGTGTTCCCAGGAGGGGAAGCCGGCGTCGTCGACCCTAGCGATGGGGTGTCGCAGTGCGCCGCCGCGCGCGTCCAACGGGATGGCGTCGTGCAGCGGCCCGGTCGGTCGATCAGGCGAGCGTGCCGACGTTGTTCAGTTCGGCGAAGGCCTGCTTCAGCCGCTCGACGAACGACTCCTCGCCGGCACGGAGCCAGGCCCGCGGGTCGTACTTCTTCTTGTTCGGCTTGTCCTCGCCCTCGGGGTTGCCGATCTGTCCCTGCAGGTAGTCGTGGTTCGCCGCCTCGTAGCCGCGCACACCGTCCCAGAACGCCCATTGGAGATCGGTGTCGATGTTCATCTTGATCACGCCGTAGCTGATCGCCTCGGCGATCTCGGAGGGCGACGAACCGGAACCGCCGTGGAACACGAAGTCGACCGGCTTCGGGCCGGTACCGAACTGCTGCTCGATGTACTGCTGGCTGTCGCGCAGGATCGTCGGCTTGAGCTTGACGTTGCCGGGCTTGTACACGCCGTGGACGTTGCCGAACGCGGCGGCGACCGTGAACTTGTCGCTCACCTTCATGAGCTCCTCGTAGACGTATGCGACCTCTTCGGGCTTCGTGTAGAGGTCGCTCTCGTCGGCGTCGGAGTTGTCGACGCCGTCCTCTTCGCCGCCGGTGATGCCGAGTTCCATCTCGAGCGTCATGTCGATCGCCGACATCCGCTCGAGGTAGCGCTTGCAGATCTCGACGTTCTCCTCGAGCGGCTCTTCGGACAGGTCGAGCATGTGCGACGAGAACAGCGGCTTGCCGGTCGCCCGGTAGTGCTCCTCGCCGGCGTCGAGCAGACCGTCGACCCACGGCAGCAGCTTCTTCGCGCAGTGGTCGGTGTGGAGGATCACGCGGGCGCCGTAGTGCTCGGCCAGGCGGTTGACGTGGTCCGCTCCGGCGAGCGAGCCGAGCACCGACTGGCGGTGCGACTCGACGGGCAGGCCCTTGCCGGCGACGAAGGCACCGCCGGAGTTCGAGAACTGGATGATGACCGGCGAGTTGAGCTCGGCGGCCGCCTGCATGACGCCGTTCATCGAGTTCGAGCCGATGCAGTTCGCCGCCGGCAGGGCGAAGCCCTTCGCCTTCGCGAGCGCGAAGACCTCCTGCACCTCCGATCCGGTGATGACGCCGGGTGCGAAGTCGTTGCGGGGTTCGGTCATGGTCGCCTCTTTCGTCAGGGTCGTCGGGAGGGTCGCGATCTGGGGCCGATCGTAGCCGCGTCGCTACGGTGACTCCCGATGAGCGGGACTCCACTTCCGGACCGGGACGAGTACTACATGGCACTCGCCTTCACGGCCGCCCGGCGGGCCAACTGCCGCGGCCGCAAGGTCGGCGCCGTCCTGGTCAAGGAGGACCGCGTCATCGCGACGGGCTACAACGGCACGCCCGAGGGAGTGACGAACTGCCTCGACGGCGGCTGCCTCCGGTGCGCCGACCGCGACGAGTTCGAGGCCGGCACCCACTACGACCTGTGCATCTGCGTGCATGCCGAGGCCAACGCACTCCTCACCGCCGGGCGCTACGGCGCGTCGACCGACGGCACCACCGTGTACACCACCGACCAACCGTGCTTCGCCTGTTCGAAGCAGCTGATCCAGGCCGGTGTCGCCAAGGTGTACTACGCCCGCACCTGGTCACCCGACCCGAGGGTCGTCGACGACTACCGCACCCTGCAGTCGCGGTTCGCGGCCGAGCACGTCCCGACCGAGTACGAGATCACCGAACTCTGACCGCTACGCGACGAGTCGCAGCACGCCGGTGAGGGCGGCCCCCGACTCGTCGTCGGTGAGGTTGTCGATGCGATCGCCGATCCAGTCGAAGAGGCTCGCCTGGGCGAAGATCTGGAACGCGACGTAGGCGACGAAGATGACGATCGCGATCACCGAGATCATGCGGATGACGCGCATGAACCTGCTCGTGTACGTGTCGATCAGCGGGCCGATGCTGTCGGCCGCGGACCGGGCCTCGCGACCGAAGGTGCTCGCCGCCCGCTCGACCTCCTGACGGGCGGCCTGGCGAACCTGGTTGATGATCTCCTGGGAATCGTTGCGCGACATCCCGGTCAGCTGAGCCCGCTCCGACGGCGGGGTCGACGAGTGACCGCGGAGTCCGACGTCGTCGCCGTGCTCGGCGTCGTACGCAGCCCTGATCTCGACCACGCCGGCGGTCGGAGGTGCCCGCCAACGATCGGCCCAGTCGGTGCCCTCCCACCAGCGCAAGCGGAGCCCACCTTCGGGGTCCGGGTACCACCCCGGCGGCGGTGCGTCCTCGACTCGCATGGCCGGTCAGTCGCCGAGGTCGACGCGCTGGGCGACGTCGGGGATCGGGAGGCCGTCCTTCGGACGGACCTCGTCGGCGCCGTCGTCGGGACGAACCGCTTCGGTGATCGCGGCGACCGTCCCGAGCAGGGCGGAGAACTCGGCCGGGATGACGAGCTTGGTCGCCCGCCCGTCGCCGATCTTCTCGAGTGCCTGCAGGTATTCGACCGTGAGCACCTTCTGGTCGGCACCGGCGTCCTTGATGCCCGTGAGGCGGGCCTTCGCGGCGTCGCCCTCGCCCTCACCGACCATCTGCAGCCGCAGCTTCTCGGCCTTGGCCCGCAACTCGGTCGCCTCGGCATCGCCCTGGGCGTCGAGCACCGCGGCGCGCTTGCGACCCTCGGCCGCGAGCACGGCCGCCTGCTGCTCGCCGTCGGCACGGGCGATCGCGGCCTCCTGGTAGCCCTTGGCTTCGGTGACCGTGGCACGACGATCGCGCTCGGCGCGCATCTGGGCGTGCATCGCGGACACGATGTCCGGCGGTGGGTCGATGCGCTGGATCTCGACACGCACCACCCTGACGCCCCACTTGTCGGTGGCGTCGTCGAGCACCTCGCGCAGCTGGGTGTTGATCGTGTCGCGCGACGTGAGCGCACGGTCGAGCTCCATGTCGCCGATCAGGTTTCGGAGGTTCGTCTGGGCGAGCTTCGTGATCGCCGTGAAGAAGTCGGCGACGTTGTAGACGAGTCGCTGCGGATCGGTCGCCTCGTAGTAGACGACCGCGTCGACCGAGACGACGACGTTGTCCTCGGTGATGACCTCCTGGGGCGGCACGTCGACGACCTGTTCGCGCATGTCGATCAGCTGCATCGTCTCGATGAACGGGACGATCAGCTGGAGGCCCGGGTTGCGGGTGTCTTTGTACTTGCCGAGCCGTTCGACGAGACCTCGCTGGTAGGGGCGGACGATCTTGATCGCCGACGCAACCGCAGCGAGCATCACGATCGCGATCGCGATGATGAGGATGACGACAATCGTCATGATGGGTGACCTCCCGGGGTCGATGGAACGGGTTCGACGATGACGCGCGTGCCCTTCATCGCCGTGATGCGGACTTTTTCGCCGGTGTCGTACGAGCGGGTCGGGTCGACGACGCCCCAGACCTCTCCCTCGACCGTGACACGGCCGCGTCGGGACGTGTCCTCGGGATCGATCGGCGAGGTGACGATGGCGACGAGCCCGACCAACCGGTCGGCGCCGACGCCGGGGTCCATGGTGTTCTCGCGCATGAACCGCTGCGCCCAGCGGTACAGGAGGGCGAACACGACGGCGCCGCCGAAGACGAAGACCGACCACTGGATCTCGATCGACACGTCGTAGAAGGCGAGGATCGCGGCGAGGAACGCCGAGATCGCCCACGGCAGGATGATGAACGAGCCACCGACGACGACGAGCTCGATCAGGGCGAACAGCACGGCCGTGCTCAGCCAGATCCACGGCCAGACGTCGAGATCGATCCCGAGATCGAGCACCGCAAGCATGTGCTCACCCTAGGAGGGGTTCGTGACGGAGTGGTGACAAATCCGTGAAGCCGAACCCGGCATGGTCCGGACAAGGTCGGTACCGAGATCACCGTCCGACGGATCCCCACATGAGACGATGGACCGGTGCCGTCCGCCGCGACCGTGACCTCGCTGATCGCGATCGCTGCCTGCCTGACCGGTGCCGCCGTCGCGCTCGGGATGTGGCAGCAGCGCCGACGTGCCGTCCGCGCCCGGCGGATGCGGCACCCGGCCTCACCACCACCGGTCGCGATCGTGATCGACGAACCATCGCGGCGCTGGCGGCTCGAGGTGCCCGCCGATGCGCCACCGACCGCGGTCGACATCGTCAGCTGGCGCGTCGCCGCGTCGTCGGCCCGGTCATCGGCTCGCTCGTCGGCACCATGGACGAGCGAACCGATCGTCGAGCCGCTCGAGATCGGTCCGGGCGGGTGGGCGCTCACCACGTCCGAGCCGCCGCCGGCGGCCACCTACGATGTCGTCCTCGCATGGACGAGCCATTCCGACGCTGGAGAACTCCAGGGATCGCGCACGTTCCGGGTCGACGGTCGCCCGCGGCCGAGAGGGTTGACGCCACCGGCCGCGCCGTCGCGGTCACCCCTGCGATGGCCGCTCATCGAGATCGCGTTGGCGGCGGTGCTGGCCGCGGCGCTGGTCCTGGTCGTCGTGCTCTGGTGGTCGACCGACGACTCGCCCACCGACGCCGTTCCCGGCACGACGCGCGCGGTCGACGCCACCACCGTGCCGTCCGTCACGTCCGCGCCGCTCGCGTCTGCCACGACGGCACCCGCGATCGCAGCCACGACGGGTTCGCCGTCAGCCACCTCGGCCGCGCCGTCCACGACGGCCGCTGCCGGAACCACGCCGCCGACGGCCCCGACCGCCACGACGACACGCGCGACGACGACACGGGCGACGACGTCGTCGACGACATCCACCACCGAGCCGAGGCCCACTGTCGAGATCGTCGCCTCGATCGACGCATGCGGTGCCGGCCCGAACTGTCTCGTCGCGTCGTTCACCATCGACGGCTTCGACGCGTCGCCCACCACCTACGTCTGTGAGTTCGCCGACGGCGAGCGGATCAGCTTCGGCTTCGGCGGTGACTCCGTCGTGCGGGCGTGTGCGACGGGCAGCACCGATGCGAGCATCACGATCGAGATCGAGGGCGTGCGCAGCGAGACGATCACCCGCGACGACGCCGGCTGACGCGCCGCTGCCGATCGGCCGTCAACCGTCGCCGAGTACCGCCAGGCGACGCGCCGCCTGGTCGCGTCGATCGCGCTCGATCCGCTCGGGCACGACCGCTTCCCGGGGTCCGGTCGCCACGAAGTCGAGCGAGTCGGCGCCGAGCCCACGGAGGACCGCCCGCTCGACGGGCGAGTGATCGTGCCGGCGGTCGAACCGCATCGGGCTCCGCAGCGCGACGGGCGGGTTCGTGATGAACCGGGCGGTGCTGAGGTCGTTCGGCGACCAGGTGTGGAGCATGTGCGGGTGCATGAAGTACACGTCGCCGATGCGCCCGCACGCCTGCTCGAAGTCCGCACAGCGCCCGACGATGTCGTCCGCGGGGATCTCGTGGAGTAGCACCCCGTCCGGGCGGTCCGCGAGGAAGCGGCTCACGTGGGCCACGGAGTCACATGCGAGCTGGGTGGGACCGCCACGTTCGTCGACGTCGGAGAAGAGGGCGATGACGAGCAGGCCCTGCTCCGGCGAATCGAGGAAGTGCCGGAAGAAGTCGCCGTCGGCATGCCAGCCGTCGTGCGGGCGGATCTCCGGACCGGGTGGGCGCCAGGACAGGCCGGGGTCAGGGCCGAAGTTCGCGACGAAGTTGTCGGTCCACTCCCACGGCGCTTCGACACGGTCGGCACCGCCGACGAGTTGGCACGCGGCGGCCCACGCTCGCGGCGCCACCACCCGTGCGTCGAACGTCGACGTCTGCGGTGGCCGGATGCGCCCGTTCGGCCAGCTCGCCGGGTCGTCGAGATCGCAGTACAGCCGTTCGCACGCCGCTCGGGTCTGGTCGAGCGCCCAGCGTCGATCGAAGCACTCGGTGACCCTGACGAATCCGCGCTCGACGAAGTGATCGATGTCGGCGTCGGACAGGACGGGCTCGCTCACGCCGAGATCTTGCCACAGGCGGCCGAGCCCTGGTCGGGGGCCGATCGGTCGGGATGCCGTCCGACTCGGGCCGTCTGTCGATAAGGTGCGGCCCACCAGTGATCGAGTCTGGTCACTGCGATACAGAAAGACATGCCATGACCATCGGCACCGTGAAGTTCTTCAACGATCAGAAGGGCTTTGGTTTCATCAGTCGGGACGACGGCGACGACGTCTTCGTCCACTTCAGCAACATCGAGGGCACGGGCCGCCGTACCCTCCTCGACGGCCAGCAGGTCGAATTCGAGATCGGCCAGGGGCGTAAGGGTCCCGAGGCCACCAACGTGCGCGTCGTCGGCTGACGACGCTGCGGGCTGCGCCCGCTCCCTCGAGCTTCGGCTCGGTTCCCGGCGATCCCGAGGCGTTCACGCGTCTCCGGATCGTTGTGGCGCGCCCGGACACGGACTCATGTCGCCGGTGCCGCTGCGCGCTGAACCGGTCACGCTCGGTGGTATTCGAACACTGCGGGTGCGAAGTTGCCGCGCGCTTGACCGTGCTTCACATCGCCGGATCAGTCAGGTGTGG
>JAUHYJ010000818.1 GCA_030425785.1 Acidimicrobiia bacterium
GGCACCGCGGCTCGTGAAGGGGGTTTCGGGGTGTGACAGGCTGGTCGCATGGCCGAACTCGACCTGCTCGACCGGGGCTATGCGACGGTGATGGACCAAGTGGTGGCGACCGGGCGCGCGCCCCACTACACCGAGCTCGCCCACGAGCTCGACGTCGATCTCGCCACCGCCCGCGATCTGGTGCACGAACTGGTCGGTGTCACGCCGGGCTGGGTGCATCCCGGTACCGATCACATCGCCTCGTTCCCGCCGTTCAACCTGCAGCCGACCCAGTACCGGGTCACGATCGACGGCGAGCACCGCTGGTTCGCCCAGTGCGGGTTCGAGGCCCTTGCGATCCGGTGGCTCGTGCCCGGTTGGCAGGTCCGGATCGACGCGCCGTGCCTGTGCTGCGGTGAGCCGATCGTGGTCGAGATGCTCGACGAGGAGATCACGCTCGTCGATCCGCCCGAGACCGTCGGGTACACGGCGAGCGAGGTCGGTGGTGATCCGGGTTCCCGACCATTCCGTTGAAGCCAGATGAACCTCTTCCGGTCGGAAGAGCACGCACGCAACTGGGACGGCTTCGACGAGGCGATGGCGTCGAGCCTGATGCCGGTGGCCGAGTGGGCCGACATCTTCGCCAACCCGTTCTTCCGTGAGCGGGGGCGTCGCGACTACATCTCGTGGACACGCTCGGACGAGGGCCGCGCGGCCTGGGGCGCGTTACGCGAGCGCCTGCCGCGACGAGCCGATTGACGGAGCGCCGGTCCGGGTAGGCCCGCTGCATGGCCGACTCCGAGGTGGACCAGGACGCGGCGTCCGCCCATCAGGACGACGATCGCGGACTCACCGCACGGACCGGCGCGCTGATGCTGTTCGGGATGGCGTGCTTCGGTTCGGCGACGCCGGTGAGCCGGATCGTCGGCCGGTCCTTCCCGACGTGGCTGGGGTCGATGACCCGGATGATCGTGGCGGCAGCGGTGCTGGCGCCGATCGTCGTGTGGCACCGGCGCCGCAACGATCAGCCGAGCCTGTGGTCGGCGGTTCGCTCGATGGACACCGGCGACCGATGGCGGCTCGCGGCGATCGGCCTGATCGGCACGTTCGCATTCACCGCGTTCATGCTCGTCGGGATGCGCGAGGCGCCAGGAGCGGTCGGTGCGATCGTCATGGCGACCACGCCCGCCGTGACGGCGTTGGCGTCGGTGCTGTTCCTCGGCGACCGGCTGACCCGGTGGACATCGCTCGCGATCGGGCTCGCGGTGACCGGCGTGGTGATCGTCAACGTGTTCGGCGGCACGGGTAGTTCGTCTGGAGATCTGGTGGTGGTCGGGTCGCTCCTGGTCTTCGCCGCGGTGTGCTGCGAGGCGACGTACACCCTCGTCGGCATGCAGATGTCGGCCGACCTCGATCCGATGAGCCTCACGCTCGTGGCCGCCCTGGTGGCGATCGTCGGGTTCGCACCGCTGGCGATCTGGGATCTGATCGGCTTCGACTGGGCCGCCCCGAGCGGCAGGGAGTGGACCGGCGCGCTGTGGTGGGGTGCCGGGACGATGGCGCTCGGCTCGGTCCTGTGGTTCATGGGCAACCGGAACGTGTCGGGCACCACGGCGTCGGTGTTCATGGGTGTGATGCCCGTCAGTGCACTCGTGCTGTCCTACGTCCTGCTCGACGAGCCGTTCGAGTGGATCCATCTCGTCGGGATGGCCACGGTTCTCGCGGGGCTCGTCATCATCACGGTCACGGGCGACGGCG
>JAUHYJ010000139.1 GCA_030425785.1 Acidimicrobiia bacterium
CCGGCACCGGTCGGTGCGGGGTGAACCACGTCGTTCCCGGCTCGTGCACGTCGAGGCTGAACCGGCCGAACCCGAGCGGCCACTCGTAGACGAGCTGGTCGAGCGTGGTGGCCGTGCCGCAGCACGCCGTGACGATCGACAGGTCGGCGAACCCCTCGCCGTCCCAGGCCGCGTCCATCAGTTCGCCCCAGCCGTCGACGTCGTCGCTGCACGTGGCGCACACGACCCGGTCGAGGTTGGCGCCGTTGTCGACGAGCTCGATCGTCTCCCACCGCTGCACGGTCGCGTCGCCGGCGTCGGGGAATGCCAGGCGCAAGCGGTCGATGATGGGAGCGACCGCGTCGCCGGCGAGCGCTGCGGTCGGATCGACGGCATGGAACCGCAGCGAGCTGTCCAACGGCCGTCAGCCCTGGCGCTTCTGGATGTTCGCCCATTCGTCGCGCAGGCCGACCGTGCGGTGGAACAGCATCGGCGTACGGTCGTCGTGGGCGAAGTAGCCGATCCGTTCGAACTGGACGACCTCACCGGCGGGCGTGTCGGCCAGCGCAGCCTCGACCCGGCACTCGGTGAGCACCTCGCGCGAGTCGTGGTCGAGATCGTCCATCGGGTCGCCGGTCGCCTCGCCGGGCACCTCGGCGGTGAACAGCCGCTCGTACAGCGCGACGGTCGCCGGCACCGCGTGGGCGGCCGAGACCCAGTGCATCGTCGACTTGACCTTGCGGCCGTCGGGCGCCGATCCGCCCCGCGTGTCGGGGTCGTAGGTGGCGAGCACCCGGGTGACCTCGCCCTCGTCGTCGGTCTCGTACCCCGTGCAGGTCACGAGGTACGCGCCGCGCAGACGCACCTCCCGACCGGGGGTGAGTCGAAAGTACTTGGGCGGGGGGTCGGCCATGAAGTCGTCCTGCTCGATGAACAACTCACCGCTGAACGCGACCTGGCGGGTCCCGTCGGCCTCGTTCTCGGGGTTGTTGGCGACCTCGAAGTGCTCGACGACCGGGTTGCCGTCGTCGTCGGTCGGCCAGTTCGTGATCGTCAGCCGCAGCGGGCGCAGGACCGCCATGCGTCGCTGGGCAGTCGCGTTCAACTCGGTGCGCACGAACGACTCGAGCAGCTCGATCTGGTGGCGGCTGTTCGTCTTCGCGATGCCGATGAACGAGCAGAACTCGCGAATCGCGCTCGCCGGGTAGCCACGGCGCCGCAGGCCCTTGAGGGTCGGCATGCGCGGATCGTCCCACCCCTCGACGACACCGCTCGCGACGAGCTGGGCGAGCTTGCGCTTGGAGGTCATCGTGTGGGTGAGTTCGAGGCGAGCGAACTCGTACTGGTGCGGCCGCTCGTGGGGGAGTGGCAGCTGTTCGAGATACCAGTCGTACAGCGGGCGGTGACTGTCGAACTCGAGGCTGCACAGCGAGTGCGTCGTCCCTTCGATCGCATCGCTCTGGCCGTGCGCCCAGTCGTAGGTGGGGTAGATCACCCAGCGGTCGCCGGTGCGGTGGTGGTGGCCGCGGCGGATGCGGTACATGATCGGGTCGCGCAGCTGCATGTTCTCGTGCTGCATGTCGATCTTGGCGCGCAGCACCATCGCGCCGTCGTCGAACTCGCCGGCGCGCATGCGGCGGAACAGATCGAGGTTCTCGTCTGCGGATCGGTCTCGGTACGGCGACTCGATGCCCGGGTTGCCGTACCCGCCGCGCTGCATCCGGATCGTCTCGGTGTCCTGCTCGTCGACGTACGCCTTGCCGTCGCGGATGAGCAGCTCCGCCCACTCGTACAACTGGTCGAAGTAGTCGCTCGCGAAGAGCGTCTCGGTGGGCTCGTAGCCGAGCCACTCGATGTCGGCGATGATGCCCTCGACGAACGACACGTCCTCGGTGTCGGGGTTGGTGTCGTCGAAGCGCAACATGCACGTGCCGCCGAAGTCGCGGGCGATCTCGAAGTCGGTGTTGATCGCCTTGGCGTGACCGATGTGGAGGTGGCCGTTCGGCTCGGGCGGGTAGCGGGTCTGCACCCGATCGACGCGGCCCTCTGCGAGATCCTGCTGGATCTGCTCGCGCACGAAGTCGGAGCGGTCGGACGCAGCGTCGTCGGGAACGGCCATGGCGCCCAGTATGGAGCCTCTGCTCGCCGTCGCGGACGATCGATTCCGGTCGGCGCGGTGTGGGGAGTCGGCGCCTCGGAGCCTCGGCGGGGCGGGGTCGGGGAATGAATCCGGGTTTCGCGACGGTTGACGATTGGCGTGTCCGCCCACATCGCCGTCGTGCCCGGCAGCGCCCGCCGCGACTCGCTGAACCGTCGCCTCGCGGGCGATCTCGCTGCTCGCTTCGCCGAGCGCGACCAGACCGCGGTCGTCGTCGAGCTCGGCGACTACCCGCTGCCGATCTACCACGGCGACGACGAGGTCGAGTCGGGTGTCCCCGATGCCGCGATCGCGCTGCACGGCGTGCTCGCGCAGGCCGACGGCGTCGTCCTCGTGTCGCCCGAGTACAACGGCGGCATGCCCGCCCTGCTCAAGAACTCGATCGACTGGGTGACACGGGTCGAGCGCGCGGTCTTCCACCGCTGGCTGATCGGGTTGGTGGCGACCAGCCCCGGCAGCCGCGGCGGCGCCAACGTGCTCAGGGCGATGCGTCACGTCGTCGACCACATGCGCCTCGAAGTGCTGCCGACGTCGCTGTCGGTGCCCCACGGTGGTGAGGCGTTCGACGAGCCCGTCGACACGACGTCGCCGGCCCGTCTGGCGCGCCCCGACGTCGTCGCCGCCACCGATGCGTTCGTCGACGAGTACGTCACGGCGCTGGCCGACTGGGTCGGGCGCCGCGACCTCGCCGACTGACCTGCTCGAGCGGCGGTGTGCCGCGAAGGTCGCCCAGCCCGTTGGCACTCGGTATCGTTGACTGCTACGTGTTGGACGACCGAAAGACCGCGATCCTGGGCGCCGTCGTCCAGGAGTACATCACGACCGCGCAGCCGGTCGGGTCGTCCCACATCGCCCAGGCGCCCGGCGTCGGCGTGTCTCCGGCGACGGTTCGCAACGAGATGGTCGTCCTCGAGCAGGAGGGCTACCTCGTGCAGCCGCATACGTCGGCCGGGCGCATCCCGACCGACAAGGGGTACCGCTTCTTCGTCGACCACATGGCCAGGCCCGGCCGGGCCGACGCCACGACCCAACGCCAGGTCGGCGAGTTCTTCGCCGCTGCGCACGGTCGCCTCGAGGAGATGCTGCACCACACGTCCGATCTGCTGACCCGTCTGACGCACAACGCGGCCGTCGTGCTCGGCCCCAAGGCCGACGAGGCCGTGATCCGCAGCGCCCAGTTCGTCCGCCTGTCGACGACGGCCGCGACGGTCGTGCTCGTCTTCGCGAACGGCAGCGTCGTCAACGAGGTCATCGCGATCGACGACGAGGCGTCCGACGCGGCGCTCGCGGCGGCGTCCGCCCACTTGGCGCAGCACCTGGTCGGCATGACGCTCGCCGGTGCGCAGGTGCCCGAGTCGGGCAGCGCAACGACCGACACGCTGGTCGAGCGGGCGCTCGACGAGCTGCGTCAGCACACCACCGACGACCAGGCGATCGTCGGTGGCGTGTCGACCATGGCCGAGGCGTTCGACGCCGTCGAGGTCGTGCGACAGGTGTTGCACACGCTCGAGCAGCAGTTCGTGGTCGTCTCGCTCGTGCGCGACATCGTCGACCGCGGCATGTCGGTGGCGATCGGTGTCGAGCACGGCGTCGAGCCGCTGTCCGCGTGCTCGGTCGTGGTGGCGCCCGTCGTCGTCGACGGTGAGCACCTGGGATCGGTCGGCGTCCTCGGGCCGACCCGCATGAACTATCCGCAGGCCCTGGCGACCGTCGACATCGTGAGCGACAGCCTGGGCCGTCGATTGGGTGAGGGCTGATGGCCGACTACTACGAGCTGCTCGGGGTGCCGCGAACGGCATCGTCCGACGAGATCAAGAAGGCGTACCGCAAGCGCGCCCGCGACCTGCACCCGGACGCTAACCCCGACAACCCCGATGCCGCAGAGCGCTTCAAGGAGCTGTCGACCGCCTACGCCGTGCTGTCGAACGACGAGCAGCGCGCCCGCTACGACCGGTTCGGCGAGGCGGGCGTCGGCGGGCCCGGCGGTGGCGGTGCCAACTTCGAGGACCTGTTCGGCGGGGCCGGGCTCGGCGACATCTTCGACGCGTTCTTCGGCGGTGGCGGCGGCAGCCCGTTCGGTGGCGGACGCCGCGGGCCGTCGGGTCCACCGCGCGGCCAGGACATGGAGGTCGCGGTCGCGATCGACTTCGAGCAGTCGATCTTCGGCGGCCAGATCGCCGTCGAGTTGAAGCTGCCCCAGACCTGCGAGACGTGCGACGGCTCGGGAGCCGGCGAGGGCACCAAGCCGGTCACCTGTGTCGAGTGCGACGGCTCGGGGCACGTCCGCCGGGTCCGTCAGAGCGTGCTCGGCCAGATGGTCTCGACCAGTCCGTGTGCGCGCTGCGGTGGCCTCGGCGAGGTCGTCACGACGCCGTGCCCGACCTGCCGCGGCGAGGGGCGGGTCACGACCGACAAGACCTACAACGTCGACGTGCCCGCGGGTGTGGTCGACGGCTCGACGCTGCGGCTCACCCGTCGGGGCGCGGTCGGGCCGCGGGGCGGCGCGCCGGGCGACCTGTACGTCCATCTGCGCGTGCGGGCGCACCCGGTCTACTGGCGAGACGGCGACGACCTCGTCGCCGACATCGGCATCTCGGTCGCCCAGGCGACGCTCGGCACGAAGCTCGAGCTCGACACCCTCGACGGCAACGAGACGCTCGTCGTGCCGGCCGGCACCCAGCCGGGGCACGAGTTCGTGCTGCGCGGGCGCGGGGCCAACCGCCTGCAGGGCCGTGGCCGTGGCGACCTCCGGGTGGTCATCCGCGTCGACGTCCCGACCGATCTGAGCGCCGACGAACGCAAGCTGTTCGAGCAGTACGCGGCCGGGCGCGGCGAGGAGGTCGGCGAGTTCTCCGGCGGGTTGTTCTCGAAGATCAAGTCGGCGTTCTCGTGACGCCGGCCGACCGGGCTCTGCTGCGGTCGGCGAGTGCCCACGTGTTCGTCGACGGCGGCGTGGACGGCGCGGCCCGCGTCGAACTCCCCGACGACGCGGCTCATCACGTGTTCCGGGTGCTACGGGTGCGCGACGGCGACGTCGTGACCGTGACCGACGGCGCGGGGCGATGGGTCCCGTGTCGAGCGCTCGGCGACGTGTTGGCGACTGACGGCGAGGTCCGGTCCGAGCCGGCGCCCGATCGGGTGACGATCGGCTGCGCGATCCCGAAGCGTGATCGCCCGGAGTGGATCGTGCAGAAGCTGACCGAGATGGGTGTGGCGCGGATCGTGCTGCTCCACGCCGAACGGTCGGTCGTGCGATGGGACGAGGGTCGTGCCGCCAAGCACGCGGTCAAGTTGGGCAAGGTCGCCGTCGAGGCGCTGCAACAGTCGCGCGGCGTCTGGTTGCCGGCCGTCGAGGTCGCCACTGCCGCGGCGGCGTTCCTGCCCGCCGCCGTGGTCGCCGAACCGGGCGGGCGCCCGCTCACGGCGGACGACCGGACGGTCGCGATCGGGCCCGAGGGCGGCTGGACCGACGGCGAGCTCGCGCTCGCCGCCGACCGTGTCGATCTCGGTTCGACGATCTTGCGGGTCGAGACCGCCGCGCTGGCCGCAGCGGCGCGCGTCTTGCTACGCTGAGTGGCAGGCGGGCAGCGCCGAGGCGGTTCTGGTGGCGATGTGGTCACGCAGCGTCGTCACGTGGTAGAAATCGTGCTGACCACACCGCCGGCGAGGAGAGCCATGGAAGCTGTCGATGATCAGGACGACGCTGGCTACAGCGTGCAAGTAGGCGAGCGGCTGCGAGCGATCCGAAAGCAGAAGCGACTCTCGCTCCACGACGTCGAGGCACAGTCCGACCAGGAGTTCAAGGCCTCGGTGCTCGGCGCGTACGAGCGTGGTGAGCGGGCGCTCTCGCTGCCCCGGCTCGACCGTCTCGCGCAGTTCTATCGCGTGCCGGTCGACCAGCTCCTGCCGCGCAACGACCGTGACCCCGCTGCGGCCGACGACGGCACCGGGCCGCGCCCCAAGCTCGCGATCGACATCTTGAAGCTCAGCCAACTGTCGGGTGCCCCGTTCGAGATGCTGACGCGCTTCTTGCGGATGATCCAGGTCCAGCGCCAGGACTTCAACGGCCGGGTGCTCACGATCCGGGCCGACGACAAGCGCGCGATCGCGGCGATGCTCGACATCCCGGTCGATCAGGTGGCGCTCCGCCTCGAGGCGCTCGACCTCGTCTTCCGCTCGAACTGAGCGACTACTCGCCGACGATCGCCGGCAGCAGCAGGGCGATCAGCTCGCGGACGAAGCCCTCGTCGATCGCCGCGCCCGTCAGCAGGCGGCGATAGGTGAATGGCCCGACGAAGGCGTCGACGACCAGTTCGGGGTCGACGTGCGCGGCCACCTCGCCGCGGTCGATCCCGCGGCGGAGGATCGCGAGGAGCGGCACCCGTCGTTGTGCGACGTACTCGTCGAGCGAGTGGCGGAGCTGTGGGTCGTGGACCGCGACGTCGATCAGGTGGGGGAGGACGTCGCTCATCTTGCCGTGCGACATCCGTTCGGCGAGGTTGCCGAGATACGTCGTCAGGTCGGCCTCGACCGATCCGAGGTCGACGTCGTCGAGCGGGTTGATGGCGTGCCGCATCGCCTCGAGCACCAGCGCTTCCTTCGACGGCCAGCGACGGTAGATGGTCGCCTTCGAGACCCCGGCGCGCTCGGCGACGATGTCCATCGAGAGCCCCCGGAACCCCGCCTCGCCGACGACGGCGAGCGTCGCCGTGAGAATGGCCTCGTCGGCGTCGGCCGAACGTGGGCGGCCTCGGCGCGGCGTGTCGGTCACGCCGTCATTGTGGCCCACCGGGGCCGTCGCCGCCGATGCAGCGGTCATGTCAGTGACATGGCCAGTGACATGGTCAGCGGCACGTCACTGGCCGGCGGCCGGTGCGAGTGACGTCTCGGCGCTGCGCTCGCCGGGCGTTGCTGCCGGCGCGGTGTCGTGGTCGGCGGCACGGGCCGGCAGGAAGCGCCAGGCCAGGACCGCCGCACCCACGATCACCGCGGCCGACAGCAACATGCCGGTGGTGAGCGCATCGACGAATGCGATGTTTGCGTCTGCGAACAGGGTCGGGTTCGAGAGCTCGGCGGCCACCCGCTGGGCCTGTCCGAGCGACGACTCGGCCGCACTGGTCGAGGCGGCGTCGAGGCCGAGTGAGGTGGCGACGTCGGCGATGCGGCCGGCGTAGATGCTCGACACGACCGACCCGATGATGGCCACGCCGAGCGCGCCACCGACCTGGCGGGTGGTGTCGTTGATGGCGGAGCCGACCCCCGCCATGTCGCGGGGGAGCGAGCCCATCACCGATTCGGTGGCCGGTGCCATCGTCATGCCCATGCCGGACGCCATCACGACGAAGTACGAGATCACCACCACGTAGGGCGTCTCGGGCGCGATCGTCGAGAGGAGCAGGAGCCCGGTCGTGATGAGCCCGAGCCCGGAGAGCACGACGCGCTTGGTGCCGAGGTGCTCGACCAGGCGGGCCGACAGCGGGGCGACGATCATCATCGTGGCGGCGTGGGGCAGCAGCCGGATGCCGGCCTGCAGCGGGGAGTAGCCGTGGACCAGCTGCCAGTACTGCGTCATCAGGAACAGCGAGCCGAACAGCGCGAAGAAGACGAGGGTGATCGTCAGGCTGGCGGCCGTGAACCGGGCGTTCTTGAAGACCGTCATCTGGAGCATCGGGTTCGGTGTGTGCAGTTCCCAGGCGATGAAGGCCGCGAGTGCCGCGGCGCCCACGACGAAGCCGCCGACGACCGTCTCGTGCGTCCAGCCCTTCGCCGGCCCTTCGATGATGCCGAACAGCAGGCTCGCGAGGCCGATCATCGACAGGACGGCCCCGATCGGATCGAGGGGCCGGCGCTTCGAGTCACGCGAGGTCGGGACGTAGCGGATGCCGAGGAGCAGAGCGGCGATGCCGATCGGGATGTTGATCCAGAACACCGAGTGCCACGAGAAGTGCTCGAGCAGGAAGCCGCCGGTCATCGGGCCGATCGCGACGCCGAGTCCGGAGAACCCGGCCCAGATCGCGATCGCACGCCCCCGCTCGCGAGGGTCGCGGAACACGTTGGTCAGGATCGACAGCGTCGACGGCATGATCAGCGCGCCGCCGATGCCCATGAACGCGCGGGTGAGGATCAGCTGCGTCGCGGTGGTCGACATGGCCGCGGCGATCGAACCGAGCCCGAACAGCACGATGCCGATCTGGAGCGCGCCCTTGCGGCCGAAGCGGTCGGA
>JAUHYJ010000819.1 GCA_030425785.1 Acidimicrobiia bacterium
GAACCGGACGGGTCCAGCCCGTGATCGCTGGCGAACGCGAGTGGTCGGCCTCCGTGGGGGCCGGCAAGCAGGGTGGTACCGCGGGCACGTCCCGTCCCTGACAGCCAGATTCGAGAGATCCAGCCGTCAGGTCACAGGAGCCACCGTGAACGCCGCCAACGCCAACCGATACCCGACCGTGCCGTCGCAGCCGGACCTGCCGACGATCGAGCGCGCCGTCCTCGACCGGTGGGAGCAGCACGACACGTTCCAGCGCTCGATCGATCAGCGTGACGCCGGCACGAACGGCGACAACGAGTTCGTCTTCTACGACGGTCCGCCGTTCGCCAACGGCCTGCCGCACTACGGCCACCTCCTCACCGGTTACGTCAAGGACGCCGTGCCCCGCTACCAGACGATGCGCGGCCGCAAGGTCGAGCGTCGCTTCGGCTGGGACTGCCACGGCCTGCCGGCCGAGGTCGCGGTCGAGAAGGAGCTCGGCATCTCCGGCCATCCCGAGATCCTGAAGTTCGGGGTCCACGCCTTCAACGCCGCGTGCCGTGAGAGCGTGCTGCGCTACACCGGCGATTGGGTCGACTACGTGACCCGCCAGGCCCGCTGGGTCGACTTCGACAACGACTACAAGACCCTCGACCGCGACTACATGGAGTCGGTCATGTGGGCGCTCAAGACCCTGTGGGACAAGGGCCTCATGTACGAGGGCTACCGGGTGCTCTGGTACTGCTGGCACTGCGAGACGCCGCTCTCGAACACCGAGACCCGGATGGACGACACCTACCGCCAGCGCCAGGACCCTGCGGTCACGGTGAGCCTGCCGCTGCGTGCGCCCGGCACCGACCTCGACGGCGTCCTCGCGCTCGTCTGGACGACGACGCCCTGGACCCTCCCGTCGAACCTCGCCGCCGCCGTCCACCCCGAGGTCGAGTACGTCGTGGTCGAGTCCGAGCAGCACCCGGGGGAGCGGTTCCTGCTGGCCGCCGAGGCGGTCGGCCGGTACGCCCGCGAGCTCGGCGACGAGCCGACGGTCGTCTCGCGTCACACGGGCGCCGACCTGCTCGGACTGCGCTACGACCCGCCGTTCGACTTCTTCGTCGGCCATCCGAACGCACATCAGGTGCTGGCAGCCGACTACGTCACCACCGACGACGGCACGGGCATGGTGCACATCGCCCCCGCCTACGGTGAGGAGGACAAGGTCGTCACCGACGCCGCCGACATCGACGTCGTCAACCCGGTCGACGAGGGCGGTCGCTTCACCGTCGAGGTGCCGACGTACGTCGGCCAGCACGTCTTCGACGCCAACAAGGCGATCATCGCCGACCTGAAGGAATCCGGTCGCCTGCTGCGCCACGAGACCTACGACCACCCGTACCCGCACTGCTGGCGCTGCAACAGCCCGCTGATCCAGCGCGCCGTGTCGTCGTGGTTCATCGAGGTCACCAAGTTCAAGGACCGCATGGTCGAGCTCAACCAGCAGATCACCTGGGTGCCGGACCACGTCAAGGACGGCCAGTTCGGCAAGTGGCTCGAGAACGCCCGCGACTGGAACATCTCCCGCAACCGGTTCTGGGGCTCGCCGATCCCCGTGTGGAAGAGCGACGACCCCGAGTACCCGCGCATCGACGTCTACGGCTCGATCGCGGAGCTGCAGGCCGACTTCGGCGTCACCGTGCAGGATCTCCACCGCCCGGCGATCGACGATCTCGTGCGGCCCAACCCCGACGACCCGACCGG
>JAUHYJ010000140.1 GCA_030425785.1 Acidimicrobiia bacterium
CCGGCGTCAACCAGCCGGGGGTGAACACGACGAACGACCACCACTCGTGCGCCGTCCGGCGGTTCTCCTACCGTCACGCCATGACCCAGCTGCAGTTCGGGTGCTTCCTCGCGCCACACCACCCCGTCGGCGAGCATCCGGTGCTGCAGTTCCGCCGCGACCTCGAGCTGGTGGCACACCTCGATCGGCTCGGCATCGACGAGTTCTGGTGCGGCGAGCACCACTCGTCGGGGTGGGAGACGATCGCCTCGCCGGAGATGTTCCTCGCCGCCGCCGCCCAGCACACCCACCGCATCCGGCTCGGCACCGGCGTCACGTCGCTGCCGTACCACCACCCGTTCAACGTCGCCCAGCGGATCGTCCAGCTCGACCTCATGTCGAACGGGCGGGCGATGTTCGGGTCCGGGCCCGGGGCGCTGCCGTCCGACGCCCGCACCCACGGCATCGACCCGACCCTGCTGCGCGACCGACAGGACGAAGCACTCGGCGTCATCATCCGCCTGCTCGAGGGCGGCGACCGGTTCTCGTACGAGTGCGACTGGTTCGAGCTCCACGACGCGAAGCTGCAGCTGCTCCCCGTCCAGGCCCGCGTGCCGATGGCGACGGCGTCGACGATCAGCCCGTCGGGGATGACCCTCGCCGGCAAGTACGGCATGGGCGTGCTGTCGATCGCGTCGAACTCGTCGGACGGGCTCGACGCCCTGCCGACCCAGTGGGGCTTCGCCGAACGCGCCGCCGCCGAACACGGCCGGACGGTCGACCGCGCCGACTGGCGGGTGCTCATGTCGTGGCACCTCGCCGAGACCGAGGACGAGGCGCGCCGACAGGCCGTCGATGGGCTCCACCGCTGGCACAACGAGTACAACGTCTGGACGCTCGGCCGACCGGGCGCCACCCATGTCGAGGACAAGTGGGAACTGCTCGACGCGATCTCCGGCGGCGAGCGCAGCGGTGCCGGCACGTCGGTGATCGGCACGCCCGACCAGATGGTCGCCGCCATCCATCGCATGCAGGAGATCACCGGCGGGTTCGGCGTCGTGATGGGGTTCGCCCACGACTGGGCGAACATCGAGGACACCCGCCGGTCGTGGGACCTGTTCGCCCGCTACGTGATCCCCGAGGTGCACGGTCTGACCGCCGGCTTGCGCGACTCGCAGCAGTTCCTGCACGACCACCAGGCCGAGCTGATGGGCGGGGCCGGGCGGGCGATCATGGCGAAGGTCGCCGAGATCGACGAGGCCGCGGCGGCGATGAAGATCACCTCGGAACGCAACCAGCGCCGCGCCGAACGCGGCGACCAGCGCGAGTTCCGGCCCGGCGGCGGCTGACCGCCACGGTCGCGGTTCAGTCGTCCTTGAGCGCGACGGCGTTGGGGGTGACGTTCATCTTCGGCTCGTACTCGGCGAGCTGGACGACTCGGCCCTCGGAACGGAATGCATCGCGCAGCTGGGTGCGGCACGACTCGCACGGGCCGTAGAACCGGGTCTCGACGGTCGACGAACAGCGCGGGCAGGTGAACTCCACGCCCCCAACCTAGTTCGATCGACCGGCGAGCCGGCGGTGTGCTGATCGAGCCGGGCTGCGTACAGTCGGAGACGTGGCGGACCCACCGAACCCGACGCCGACCGGCGATGCGCGCCCGAGCCGACCCGCACGGTCAGCGCGGTCGACGCGGTCGGCGCCGAACTACGCCGCCCGCCGCATGCTGGTCACGACCGCGCTGATCACGCTCGTCGTGTGCGCCGCCGTCGTCGGCTGGCGCGTCACCCGCAGCGGCGCGAACGACGACGATCGCGCCACCGAACCGTGGGACGAGCTCGCCCTCGTCGATCGCACGACCGGCGACGTCACCTTCGTCGACCCGAGCGGTGAGGTCGTCCGCACGTCGGTCGGCAGTGGGCGGTCCGGCTCGGTGCTCGTGGCGGGCGGACGTGTGGCGCTCGCGAACTCGACCCGCCTGACGGTGTTGCCGGCGACCGACGACGGTGCGCCGACGGTGATCGACCTCCCGCGCGGGGCGGAGGTCGACACCATCGCCACCGACGACCGCGACCTGCTCGTCGTGGGCGAGCCGACCGGCGGCACCGTCACGATCGTCGACCCGGCGACCGACGTCGTCATCGACCTGGGTGACCGGGCCGCGCAGGAGCTCCCCAGCGCGCCCCTGCTCTTCCCCGAGACGCTGCGCTGGAACCACGACGGCACCCGGTTCGCGATCGCGGACGCCACCAACTTCCAGACGGTCGTCGTGTTGACCGGCGAGGACGGCGCGGTGTTCCTGCCCGACCAGCCGATCGCCGTCGGCGACGAGCTGTTCGCCATCGGTCAGACGGTCGGGATGCAGGCCGACATCGCGCTCGTGCGGCTCGACCGGTCGACCGAAGCCGCCGTGCCGACCGAGATCCCCGCCGGTGGGCTGATCGACGGGGACACGTTCACGATGGTGTCGATCGACGGCACGATCGTGCGCATCTCGGCCGGCGCCGACGAGGCCGAGACGATCGGCTCGGTCGCCATCCCCGCAGGCGGCACCATCAGATGGGCCCGCCCGACACTCGACGGCCGTCGGCTCGTCGTCGCCGGCGACACGTTCCAGGCGGTGGTCGACCTCGACGGGGCCTCGCTGTTCGCCACCACGTTCAGCACCGCCACGACCGTCGCCGAGCCGTCACCACGCTGGCAGTGCCTGCCGGTCGGCGGCGAGGGCGCCTGGCACTCGATCATCGACCTCGACACCGGCGAACAGCTCGTCGCCCTGACCGGCACCGAGGTCGTCGGCGTCTCGGCCGACGGGTGTGCCGTGCTGACGACCACCTCCGGCGGTGCGCCGTCGATCTTGTCGCCCGAACACACCCTGTCGCTCGGCGCGGTCGAGTCGGCCGAGCTGGGGCCCGACGGCCGCAGCGCCGTCCGCCGTCACGCCGACGGCACGATCGACCTCGTGACGGTCGAGAGCGTCGACGACGAGGACGTGCTCGGCGAGCCGATCGACCTGACCACGCTGACCGGTCGCGACCCGTTGATCGCATTCGTCACCGATCGATGAACGAGCTCGTCATCCGCTCGGCCGCGCCCGCCGATCTCGAGCACCTGCTCGTCCTCGGCGCGGAGTACGCGGCGGCCGACGGCCACGACTTCGATCGCGACGCGGCGTCCGCCGGGTTCGCTCCCCTGCTGACCGACGACCGGTACGGCATCGTCCACGTCGCCGAGTCGGTCGCCGCGGACGGCACCCGCGCACTCGACGGCTACGGCGTCGTCACGTGGGGCTGGTCGATCGAGATCGGCGGGCTCGACGTGGTGCTCGACGAGCTGTACGTCCGCACCCGCGGCACGGGAATCGGGACCGCGCTCGTCACGTCGCTCGAACGCGCCTGTCGCGAGCGCGGCGTGAAGCGGATCTTCCTCGAGACCGAGCGACCGAACGAGGCCGCGCGCCGGCTGTACGCGCGACTGGGATTCACCGCCGACGACTCGATCTGGATGGCGAAGGAGCTGCGGTGACACGAGCGGTGCTCACGGCCGCCGTCCTGGCGATCGCCGCCACCGGCTGCGCCGCCGACCCGCCGTCGGCAGCGGTCGGCATCGTCGTCGACGCATGCGATCCGGGCACCGACATCGGCAGCGGTGCGTTCGTCGCTCCGGGCATCGTGCTGACCGCTGCGCACACCCTGCGCGGCGCGCAGGCCATCGAGGTCGTGCGCGGCGACGAGCGCACGGCCGCCACGATCGTCGGGTTCGACCCCGACCTCGACCTCGCATATCTCCGCGTCGACCCACGGGCCGTCCTCCCGATCGAGGTGGGCAGCGAGCACGTCGAGCGCGGCGACGCCGGGACGGCCTGGGTCTACCGCGACGGCGAGATCGTCGGCCTGCCGGTGACGATCGTCCGTCGCGTCCGGATCAACACCGAGGACATCTACGTCGAGGGTGAGACCAGCCGGTCCGGCTTCGAGCTACGGGCCGACATCCGCTCGGGTGACTCGGGTGGCGCCGTCGTCGTCGACGGCAAGGTCGTCGGCGTCGTGTGGGCCCGGAGCCGCACCGGCCCCGACCGCGCGTACGCGATCGACCCCGACCGGGGCGGCGCCCGGATCGACCGTCAGCTGGCGACCGGCGACCTCGGCGACGTCGACGTCACCCGCTGCCACTGACCGTGTCACGGGGAGTGCCAGGCACGACCCGTTACCAGAAGCCGGGGAGGGGGTCGATCGCTCCCTCGCGCGCATACGTCGCCAGGCGTTCGAGATCGGCGTCGTCGAACACGTCGATCACGTCGAACAGGGCCTCGGGTCCGGCGGCGCGGATCGCCTGGTCGAACTCGGTGCGTCGACGCGGCAGCTCGGACGTCAGCACGAGCACGCGGTGGCCCGCACCGCGCAGGGCGTGCGCCCGGCCGAGCAGGCGCCACACGGCATCGGCCGAGTTCAGCCCGCCGCGGTGGCGGGTGAACGGCCCGCCGATCTCGATCATCCACTCGCCGCCGGTCGCGTCGACGGCCTCGTGGGCGACGGTGACGCCGGTGCCCTTCACCCGGACGCCCGGCCCGTCGATCGACCGGAAGCCCGCCAGCTCGAGGACCTCCTGCACCCGCTCCTTCGAGCCGGCGGCGCGGCGCTCGTCGATGTCGACCGGGTGGCCTTCGTCGTCGAGCCGAGCGGCCGCGAGCTCGATGTAGCCGGGGTCGAGGTCGTAGCCGACGTAGCGGCGCCCGTGGCGAGCGGCGGCCACCAGCGTCGACCCGCTGCCGACGAACGGGTCGAGCACCAGGTCGCCCTCGAAGGTGTAGAGCTCGATCAGCTTCTCGGGCAGCTCGACGGGGAACGGCGCCGGGTGGCCGACCCGCTTGGCCGACTCGGTCGGCGTCTGCCACACGTCGAGGGTGAGCGCCATGAAGTCCTCGGTCGAGATCGTCGACGCGTGCGGCAGCCCACGGCGCTCGCGTTCGTCGGCCGACAGGGCCCGTTGGAACCGACCCTTGCTGGCGATGACCACCCGCTCCGTCACGTCGCGCAGGACCGGATTGCTCGCGCTGCGGAACGAGCCCCACGCGCACGACCCGCTGGCGCCCGCGCCCTTCTGCCACACGATCTCGCCCCGCAACAACAGACCGAGGCGGTCCTGCAGGATGTGGATGACGTCGGCCGCCAGCGAGCGGTAGGGCTTGCGGCCCAGGTTCGCCACGTTGACGGCGATGCGACCGCCCGGCTCGAGGACGCGCACACACTCGGCGAAGACGTCGTGCAGCAGCTCGAGGTACTCGAGGTACGACGATGGCACCCCGTCGCGCTCGAGCTCTTCTTCGTACTGCTTGCCGGCGAAGTAGGGCGGCGAGGTCACGACGAGCGCGACCGAGTTGTCCGCGACGCTGTGCATGTCGCGAGCGTCACCGCAGACCAACGGCTCGGCCACCGGCGCCGGGGGCGCGACCGTCTCGTCGTCGTCGAGCTGGGGCGCCTCGAACCGCTCGTAGAACCCGGACGCATCGTGCGACTCGCGCTTGGACACCCCGAAGTTCGACGTCGTCGTGGCGCGCCGAGCGGCGCGAGCAGCGCGCGCGGGTGCCAGCTCGTCCGACGACATGGCGTCAGGCTACGTGACCCGTCGCGCGTGCCGCGCGATGGTCGATGCCGGTGATCCGGGCCGGACGAGCCCGGAACAGGACCAGCGCGGCGACGGTCAACATCGCCCCCGACGCGGTCAGCGCGACCGTGATCGACGTCGACTGGGCGAGGATCGCCATGACGACGCCACCGCCGATCTCACCCACCGATTCGGTCTGCCCGAGGAAGGAGTGCACCGTGGCCCGGACGTCGCTCGTGGTGCGCCGGTTGACCCAGATCGAACTCACGGACCGGATGAGCGTCCAGGCGACCCCGCCCACCAGCACCGTGCCGGCGACGCCGATCGTGTCGTCAGGTGCGTGCGCGAGCAGGGTCATCCCGAGCGCGCCGGTGAGGCACGACACGAGCATCACCCGCCGTGGCACGCCCTCGTCCTCGATGCGCGCCTCGACGATGCGCAGCGCGCCGGCACCGACGAGCAACATCGTGATGCCGAGCGCCATGAACCAGAGCACGGGTTCGTCGGGGAAGCCGAGGTCGATCAGTCGCTTCGGGTGCAGGCGGTCGAACGCCTCCGCCCCGCTGTTGACCAACACGGTGACGGCCAGCACCAGCAGGATCTCGCGATCGCGTCGGGCGAGTGCGACGCCGCGCCGGAACGTCGCCATCGACTCGGCCCACCGGTGCTCGCGGGTCGGTTCGAATCGGTGTTCGGTGAACCTCACTGCCACCAGCCCACCGAGCGCGATCATCATCGCCCCGGCGACGACGATCGCCGTCTGCAGGCTGGTCGCCCACCCGAGCACCCCGAACCCGACCATCCCGGCGATCGCGCCGTACTGCAGGTAGCGCGCCGTCACGGTCAGCACGCGGTCGATCCGGGTCGGGTCGTCGAGTTCGTCGGTGATCCAGGCCACGTCGGCGCCACTCGAGAACGTCCAGCCGAGCCCCCACAGCATCTGGGCGGCGGTCAACGAGACCATGTCGGTCGTCAGCCCCGTCGCGAGCATGCCGGCGCCCATCAGGACGTGCGACACCACGAGCGACCACTTCCGGCTCACCGTGTCGGCCATCACCCCGGTCGGGATCTCGCACACGAGCACCGTCAGCTCCATCGCGGTGCCGAGGAACACGAGCTCGAACGCCGAGAGATCGGCGACGACGACGAGGTACAGGCTCGTGACGAGCCAGTAGCCGCGGAAGCTCGTCGCCTTCGCGAACCGCCACCAGAGGAACAGCCGGATCAGCGCGTCAGGTCGGTCCACGCCGGTCCGTCCGGACGTCGAGGTCGACGAGCCTCGCGAGGGTCACCGGGTCGGTCGCCGCCCATGACCACACGACCCGGGCGCCGAGCGGGCAGCGGGAGCCCCGGGTCGACGTCGAGATCGACGGCGCGAGGCGATCACGTGCGACCGGTGTGGCGGGCATGCGACCATCCTGTCGCGTCGAACGTGGCGCGGCCCCCGAGGTATCGCGGCCGGGTTCGGGTGGGGTGCGGGTCAGGTGACGGGGCCGAGGACGCGGTCGAGGTAGGCGTTGCGGAACGTGCCGCCGGGGTCGAGCCGTGCCCGCACCGACATCGCCGCGTCCCACTCGGGATAGCGCTCGCGCAGCGTGTCGGCGGTCTGGAAGTGCAGTTTGCCCCAGTGGGGCCGCGCCCCGTGCTCGGCGACGATCGTCTCGACCCCCCGGAAGTACTCCTCGTACGGCATGCCTCGGTACTGGTGCACCGCGATCCAGCCGTTGGTGCGGCCGTAGCCGGTCGACAGCGGGATGTCGTCGGCGGCCGAGCAGCGCACCTCGATGGGGAACATCACCGGGTGCGGCAGTGACCGGACGAGCTCGGCGATGCGGCCGAGTGCGTCGGGCACCGCCGCCAGCGGCAGGCCGTACTCCATCTCGACGAAACGGACGTGGCGGGGGCTCGCGAACACCCGATCGGACCGGTCGGTCAGCTCGCGCTCGTCGGCGAGGTCGGCGATCGTGCTCACGATGCGGGGCGCCAGCGACGGGAACCGCCGTCCGACTCGACACGCGGCGCCGAACCCGAGATTCTCGAACAGGTACTTGTCGCGCAGGTACGACCATTGCGACGGCGGTCGCGCCGGACGATCGGTCCGCGTGTTGCGCTTGACCTGGACGCGGTCGGTGCCGGGGAACCAGTAGAACTCGACATGGTCGGTACCCGCCATCAGCGTCTCGACGTCAGCCACGGCCGAGCCGAACGTCTCGATCGTCTCGTGGGCGTGCAGGTTGAACGCCGGCACGCACCGGATCGAGACCTCGGTGACGATGCCGAGCGCGCCCACCCCGACCCGAGCGGCGTGCAGCACGTCCGGCGCGGACGAGGCGTCGCACCGAACGACGCCGCCACGGCCGTCGACGAGTTCGAGCCCGACGATCGTGGTGGCGAGGTTGCCGAACTCGAGGCCGGTGCCGTGGGTCGCGGTACTGATCGCCCCGGCGATCGACTGCACGTTGATGTCGCCGAGGTTCGTCAGCGCGAGCCCGACCGCGGCGAGCCGCTCGCTGAGCTCACGCAGTTCGATGCCGGCCTGCACGCGGACGACACCGGTCGACGTGTCGACCTCGCGTACCGCGGCCATGCGCTCGAGCGAGATGAGCACGTCGTCGGTCATCGCAGCGTCGGTGAACGAGTGGCCGGCGCCGATCACCTTGACCCGCCGGCGCCGTTCCGCGGCGCCGGCGACGAGCCGAGCCACCTCGTCGGTGGTCGTCGGCCGGTGCCGCTCACTC
>JAUHYJ010000141.1 GCA_030425785.1 Acidimicrobiia bacterium
GCGACCTCACGCTCGAGATCGCCGTTGTGAAACCGGGGGGACACGAGTCGCTCAACGTGGTCATCCCCTGGAGCGATCGGAAGTTCCAGTTCACCTCGAAGCAGAACACGCGTCCCGCCTCGGGAACGGTGTCGATCGGTGACCAGGTCTGGACCGTCGGCGGCGACGAAGCGTTCGGAGTTCAGGATCTCGGCCGAGGAATCTGGCCGTATTCGAACCGATGGAACTGGGCGGCGGGGTCCGGACGATCGGCCGCCGGGACGACGATCGGTCTCCAGTTCGGCGGCAAGTGGACCGAAGGAACCGGCTACACGGAGAACGCCCTGTGCGTCGACGGCCGACTCACCAAGATCTCCGACGAGCTCGACTGGGATTACTCGTGGGACGATCCGATGCAGCCGTGGCGCCTGCAAGGCGACGGCATCGACCTGACACTCACGCCATGGTTCGACCGCTACGACAACACCGACCTGAAGGTCCTGAAGATGGAAGTACATCAGTGCTTCGGAACCTGGTCGGGCACCGTCGTCGATGCTGCCGGCACCACCCACCGGATCGACGCGATCGACGGCTTTGCCGAAGAAGCCCGGAACCGATGGTGAACGGAGCTACATCGGTTTGGGGATGAGGGCGAGCTGGCGCGACTGGGCGACCAGGACGCCCCGGCTGTCCCAGACCTCGCCGTCTTCTTCGAACATGCCGTTCTGGATGAATCGGCTCCGGAACACGCACCGCAGCGGACCCGGGGCCGGCGTCTCGCGGATGTGCGTGGTCAGCTCCAGGGTCGGCGCCCACGACGGGGGGAACTCCTCCCGGTTGAAGCACACGGGCGCGAACGCATCGAGCGCCACGAGCAGACCGAGGGCGTCGATCGGCCCCTGGTCGGCGAACTCGAACCAGCCGCGCATCATCGCCGTGCCGGTCGGGTTGCCCTCGCGAAACCCCATGTCGTCCGGGTGGTAGGCGCACACGACGCGGTGGCCGAACCCCGAGACGTTCATGGCGACCGGCGGCCCGGCGGGCACGCACTCGTCGAACGGAGGCAGATCGGGCGGTGCCGCGTCGACGACCGACGGTCCGGCGCGTTCGGCGTCGGGCTGGTCGGCGAACGTGCCCAACAGCGCCATCACCGGACCGTGCTCGGGCGACACGACGGTGCCTCGCACCACCGCCATCCGTCGTCCGGCTCGGACCACCTCGGTGTCGACGGTGACCGGCCCGACGCGCCCGGGCGACAGGTAGTGAGCGGTGAGTGAGAGCGGTGGCCGGTCGACGGCATCGCCCATCGCGCGCGCGGCCAGTGCGATGAGGTAACCACCATTGGCGTTCCCCATGATGTCCCAACCCTCGTGGATGGTCGCGTCGTAGCTGCCATCACCTCGCGCCGTGACCGTCGTCGCCTGCTCGAACTCGCTCATGGCGGGCAAACCTAGGAGTTGAGCCGGCATGGTCCCCGATCAGACGGATGGGAAACCCGTCACAGGCCAACCGCGACGGACGACCGGGCGAACCGGCCGGAGCCCGGGTTGGTCCGGGCGGTAGCGTCGGTGGGGTGAGCAGGTTCTATGTGACCACCCCGATCTACTACGTGAACGCCGAGCCGCACCTCGGGCACGCGTACACGACGATCGTCGGCGACGCGCTGACGCGGTGGCACCGGCTGATGGGCGACGACGTCAAGTTCCTCACCGGCACCGACGAGCACGGCTTGAAGATCCAGCAGGCCGCCGAGGCCGCCGGCACGACCCCGCAGGCGTTCACCGACGAGATCGCGCCCAAGTTCCGGGCGGCATGGGAGCGCTTGAACATCGCGCACGACGACTTCATCCGCACGACCGAGCCCCGGCACCGCACCGCCGTGGTCGAGTTGCTCCAGCGCTGCTACGACGCCGGCGACATCGAGCTCGACACGTATTCCGGCTGGTACTGCGTCGGCTGCGAGGCCTACTACACCGACGACGAGCTGATCGAGGTCGACGGCGTCGGCAACCACTGCCCGATCCACCGGCGTCCGGTCGAACACTTCGAGGAGGAGAACTACTTCTTCCGCCTCAGCCGCTTCGAGGACCGCCTGCTCGACTGGTACGCCGCGCACCCGGACGCGATCAAGCCGTCGCACCGCGCCAACGAGGCGCTCGGGCTCATCAAGTCCGGGCTGCGCGACTTCTCGGTCAGCCGCACCACGGTCGACTGGGGCATCCACCTACCGTGGGACGACCGCCACGTCGCGTACGTGTGGTTCGACGCACTCACGAACTACCTGTCGGCCGTCGGCTTCGGCGACGACACGCAGGACTACACCGAGTGGTGGCCCGTCGACTACCACCTGATCGGCAAGGACATCATCCGCTTCCACTGTGTCTACTGGCCCGCGATGCTGATGTCCGCCGGCGTCGAGCCACCGAAGGGCTACGGAGTCGGCGGGTGGCTGCTCGTCGGCGGCGAGAAGATGTCGAAGTCGGGCGGCAACGCGGTCAACCCGCTCGACCTCGTCGACGACATCGGCGTCGACGGCTTCCGGTACTACGTGCTCGCCGAGACGCCCTACGGCAGCGACGGCGACTTCACCTACGACGGGCTGGTCGCGCGCTACAACGCCGACCTCGCCAACAACCTCGGGAACCTGGCCGCCCGGGTCGCCACCGTCGTCGCCAAGAAGTGCGACGGTGTCGGCCCGGCCCCACGGCCCGACAGCCCGCTCGCCGAGGCGGCGGCGTCGGCCGTCGCCGGCACGACCGCGGCCTGGGACGACGTGGCGCCGTCGAAGGCACTCGACGCCACGTGGTCGCTGATCCGCGCGACCAACTCGCATCTCGAGGCCAACGAGCCCTGGAAGGCCGACCCCGGCCCCGAGGTCGACGCCGTCATGGGCGACGCGCTCGAGGCGCTGCGGATCGTGTCGATCCTCGCCTACCCGGCCGTTCCCGAGACCTCGCAGACGATCTGGGAACGGATCGGCCTCGACGGCGACGTCGTCGACCAGCGCGTCCCCGACGCGGTCGCCTGGGGCGGCTACCCGGGTGGCGTGCCCGTCGTCAAGGGCGACCCGCTGTTCCCGCGCATCAAGGCCTGACGCGGTGTCGCTGTTCGATTCGCACTGCCACGTCTACGACGACCGGATGCCGGGCGGCACCGCCGCCGCCGTCGACGCCGCGCACGCGGCCGGTGTCGACCGCATGATCGCCGTCGGGTGCGACCGGGCCACGAGCGAGGCGGCGATCGCGGCCGCCGCCGCCTACGACGGCATCTGGGCGAGCGTCGGCCTGCACCCGCACGAGGCGAAGCACGGCGTCGACACGATCGTCGGCCTGCTGGGTGCGCCCGGCGTCGTCGCCGTCGGCGAGGCCGGGCTCGACTACTTCTACGACCATTCGCCGCGCGACACCCAGCGTGAGGCGTTCGCCGCCCAGATCCAGCTGGCGCGCGAGCGCGACCTCCCGCTGGTCATCCACACCCGCGATGCGTGGGACGACACCTTCGACGTGCTCGACGCGGAGGGCACGCCCGACCACACCGTCTTCCACTGCTTCACCGGCGGGCCGGACGAGGCGCGCCGCTGCCTCGACCGGGGCGCGTACGTGAGCTTCTCGGGCATCGTCACGTTCAAGACGGCGGACGACCTGCGAGCCGCGGCCGAGCTGACCCCGCTCGACCGGATGCTGATCGAGACCGACGCCCCGTACCTGGCGCCGGTGCCCCATCGGGGCAGCACGAACCAGCCGGCGTACCTGGCCGACACGGCCCGGTTCCTCGCCGACCTGCGCGGCCTGCGTCTCGACGAGTTCGCCGCCGTGACCTCGGCCAACACCGAGCGCGCGTTCAGGCTCGGCTGACCCGCCAGTAGCCTGGGACGGCGGTCTCCCGCCCGCCTGTCCCGCACCGAGCCCTCCATGTCCTTCGAGCAATCACAACGTCGCCGGTTGGCGATCGCCATCGCCCTGACCGTGATCCTGGTCCCGGCCGTGTTCCTGCTGAACCGCGGCGACGACCCGGCTGCGATCGGCCCGGCGCCGACCGTGATCGGCACGGTCCCCGGTGCCACCACCGCCCCGGTCCTGGCGCCGGCGCCGTCGGAGCCGACCGCCACCGACGTGATGGGCACGTCGCCGGTCGACATCCTCGACGATCCGCTGCCGGTGTCCGAGGACGACCCGGCGACGATCGCGATCCCCCGCGTCCCACAGTCGGTCAGCGGCCCGGCGTCGTTCAGCCGCAACATCCGCCTGCCGACCGGGTGCTATGCCCCCGACGTCCCCTACAACACGCGCATCACGGTCACGAACCTCGACAACAGTCGCAGCATCTCGTGCATCAACAACGTGCGCGGCACGCGTCCTGACGAGGCGGTCGTGCTCCACGCCGACGCCTTCCTCCAGATCGCCGACCTGACCGACGCACCGGTGCCGGTCCAGATCACCTGGTGACGCACTCCCGCCCGACGATCCACGAGCTGCTCGAACGCGGCGGGTTGGCGCCCCGACGCGACCTCGGGCAGAACTTCGTCGCCGACCCGAACACCGTCCGCCGGATCGCCGCCCTGGCCGATGTCGGGCCCGGCGACCACGTCGTCGAGATCGGTGCCGGGCTCGGTTCGCTCACCCTGGCGCTCGCCGACACCGGGGCCGACGTCCTCGCCGTCGAGGTCGACCGCGGCATCGTCCCCGTCCTGCGCGACGTGGTCGCCGACCGGTCGAACGTGCGCGTCGTCGAAGCCGACGCCATGACGGCCGACTGGCCGGCGCTGCTCGCCGGCAGCGACCGCTGGACCCTCGTCGCCAACCTGCCGTACAACGTCGCCACACCCCTCGTGTGCGACCTGCTGGACGAGGTGCCCGCGGTCGCGTCGATGCTGGTCATGGTGCAGCGCGAGGTCGCCGAACGCTTCGCGGCCGCACCCGGATCGAAGCAGTACGGCGCCGTCAGCGTGAAAGCGGCGTACTGGGGCACGGCCCGGGTGGCGGCGACCGTGCCGGCGTCGGTCTTCGTCCCGCGCCCGAACGTCGAGTCAGCGCTCGTCCGGATCGACCGGCGCGAGCCGCCCGATGTCGAGCCCGACGCTCTGTTCGCCCTGGTCAAGCAGGCCTTCGGCCAGCGACGCAAGATGCTGCGGCGGTCGCTCGCCGGCACTGTGGCCGCCGAGCAGTTCGACGCCGCCGGCATCGACCCCCAGGCGCGTCCCGAGACTCTCGGCGTCGACGACTGGGTCCGTCTGGCACGCGCCGTCGGCGGGTAGACCACGCCGAACCCGTCATCCGGGGTCAGGCTCAGCGGCCGCGGAGGCGGTCGATCCGGCGCCGGTCGCGCTTGGTGGGGCGGCCGGCTCCGCGGTCACGCACCGCGAAGAGCGGTGCGAACTCGTCGCGCTCGGGTGGCGGCGGGCTCTCGTCGACGTAGCACTCGGCGGCGATCGATGCACCGACGCGCTTCGCGATCAGCCGCTCGACGACGACCACCCGGCGGCGCTGCCCGAGCAGCGCCTCGACCCGATCGCCGACGGCGAGGCGCGTCGCCGGCTTGACCGGCGAGCCGTTGACCGTCACGTGACCGCCGCGCACGACTGCGGCCGCGTCGCTGCGCGTCTTCGTCAGCCGGACGGCGTGGAGCCACTGGTCGATGCGAACGGAGTCGATCCCCCGAGCGTAGGTTGAACGACGTGTCGACCGAACCGCCGATCGAACTCCGGGCCCACGCCAAGCTCACCCTGTCGCTGCGCATCACCGGGGTACGCGACGACGGCTTCCACCTGATCGACGCCGAGATGGTCACCCTCGACCTGCACGATCTCGTCACCGTGACGCCGGGCGGCAGCGGCCTCACCGTCGTCGGTCCGTACGCCCGCGGTGTCCCGACCGACGACCGCAACCTCGCCGTCAGAGCCCTCGACCGCGCCGCCGCGATCACGATCGACAAGCGCATCCCGCGCGGCGGCGGGCTCGGCGGCGGGTCGGCCGACGCGGCGGCGGTGCTGCGCTGGGCCGGCCACCCCACCGACGCCGCCGGCCTCGAACAGGCGGCCCGACTCGGCGCCGACGTCGCGTTCTGCGTGGTCGGTGGCCGGGCGCGGGTGCGCGGCATCGGCGAGTTGGTCGCACCCCTGCCCCACGTCGATCGCACGGTCACCCTCGTGATCCCCCCGCTCCACGTGTCGACGCCGGCTGCCTACCAGGCCTGGGACCGGCTCGGCGGGCCGACCGCGCCGGGGCCGAACGACCTCGAGCCGGCCGCGATCGCCGTCCGGCCGGAGTTGGCGCGCTGGCGCGACCTGATCGGCGATGCGACAGGTCGCACACCGGTCCTGGCGGGCAGCGGGGCGACGTGGTTCGTGCACGGCGAGCACAGCAACGCCCTCGCTGCACTGGGCAACGAGGGCGCCGAGGTCGTGGCCGCGCGCACCGTCCCGGGGTCGACCTGAGATCAGATCTGAGATCGCGGGGCGGTTCGTCGGCAGTCGGTCAGATTGCGGTAACTACTTGCGACGCTGGTGGCGCGTGCGGCGAAGCATCTTCTTGTGCTTCTTCTTCCGCATGCGCTTGCGGCGCTTCTTGACGAGCGAACCCATAAGGCTCGACACGCTACCGGGCGGTGCACGCCACCGAAACCCCGCTACCGTGAGCGTCACCAGGTCACCGTCGACCGAGCGAGGTCGTCCACGGCCATCCGGGGTCGTTCAATGGTAGGACAGCGGTTTTTGGTGCCGTTTATAGGGGTTCGAGTCCTCTCCCCGGAACGATGAGTGTCAGCGCGATCGTGCTCGCCGCCGGCGCTGGAACCCGCATGCGGTCCGAGCGCCCCAAACCCCTCCACCGGATCTGTGGGCGCCCGATGGTGCTCCACGTCGTCCATGCCCTCGAACGGCTCCAGCCGACGCACACCGTGCTCGTCGTCGGCCACGGCGCCGAGCAGGTCATCGAACGCGTGCGCGCGGATGCGCCGGCGTGGGCCAACGTGACGTTCGCGGAACAGGTCGACCAGAACGGCACCGGCGACGCCGCCGCGATCGGAATGGCCGGGCTGGCGGGGGATGACTACGACGGTGACGAGACCGTCGTCGTCCTGCCCGGCGACACCCCCTTGCTCGCGAGCGAGACCCTCGACGAGCTCGTCGCCACCCACGTCGCGAACTCGAACGCCGCGACGGTCCTCACCAGCGTGCTCGACGACCCGACGGGCTACGGACGGATCGTGCGCGGCAAGGACGGCAGCGTCCAGCGCATCGTCGAGCAGCGCGACGCGACGCCCGACGAGCTCGACATCACGGAGTGGAACACGGGCGTGTTCGCGTTCCGGCGCGACCTGCTCGGGCCGGCCCTGCGCAACCTGTCGTCCGAGAACGCGCAGGGTGAGCTCTACCTCACCGACGTCATCGGGAACCTCGGCGCGATGGGGCACCGGATCGGCGCCGTGCAGGCGCCCGCCACCGAGACCCAGGGCGTCAACGACCGCTGGCAACTCGCCCTCGCCGAGCGCGAGCTCCGCAACCGCACCAACCGCCGGTGGCTGCTGAACGGCGTGACCATGCTCGACCCGCGCCAGACGTTCATCGACGTCACCGTCGAGCTCGGCCGCGACGTCACGATCTACCCGGGCACGATCCTGCAGGGGTCGACCACGATCGGGAACGGCTGCGACCTCGGGCCGCAGACCCAGCTCGACTCGTGCCAGATCGGCGCACGTTGCGTCGTCCGCCAGACCGTCGCCGTCGACGCCGTCGTCGGCGACGACGCGGCCGTCGGCCCGTTCGCACATCTGCCGCCCGGCTCCAAGGTCGTTTCCGGGACCACGACCGGGTCGTTCTACACTGCCACCTGAGATCGGCCGAACGACCGAGTCGCACGGCAGACCACACCGCCGCCCGGGGAGGGGCGCCACATGGAGAAGGTCACCACCAAGAAGCTCGCCCTCTACTCGGGGCGGACCCACCCCGACCTGGCGACCGAGGTCGCCACCCACCTGGGTCAGGGCCTCGGCAACCCGAACATCGTCGAGTTCGCGAACGGCGAGATCCGTCCCCGCTTCACCGAGAGCGTGCGCGGGGCCGACGTGTTCATCATGCAGAGCCACTACGGCGTCGACGGCCGGTCGGTGAACGACTCGATCATGGAGCAGCTCACCATGATCGATGCGGCGTCGCGTGCATCCGCGAAGCGCATCACCGCCGTCTGCCCGTTCTACGGCTATGCCCGCCAGGATCGCAAGGCCGAGGGCCGCGAGCCGATCACCGCCCGACTCGTCGCCGACATGTTCAAGGCGGCGGGCGCGAAGCGCATGATCTCGATCGACCTGCACTCGGGTCAGATCCAGG
>JAUHYJ010000142.1 GCA_030425785.1 Acidimicrobiia bacterium
GTCGCTGTGTCGCCTCCTGGGACGTAGCCGCGCGGAGCTGCTGGCACTGACGTACCCCGACATCGCGCACCCGGACGACTTCGTCGCGGACGCGGCGGCGCGCCGCGAGATGTTCCTCGGACGCCGAGTGACCCATCAGGTCGAGCAGCAATTCCTGTGCGCCGACGGTGCTGCGATCCGGGGACAGTTGTCGGTGTCACTCGTCCGCGGCGAACGGGACGAGCCGCTGCAGTTCATCTGCCGGATCCAGGACCTCTCCCAGCGCCGGTGACCAGCCGCTGACGCGCACCGTCGATCGGTCGGCGAGTGCCGAGGCGACGGGCGGGCGGCTCGACGGCGACGGGTTCGGCGGCGACGACGAAGCCGGTGACCCGCGCGACGACGGCGTCGCCCCGGCCGACGGTTGAGTGGGCGGCGCGTGCGCTTCGGGCTCGCCGTCGAACGGGCCGACCCGTCAGCGCGCGCGGCGCTCGTCGGCGTAGAAGGCCTCGCACCGCCAACAACGTTCGGCCGACTCCCCCGAATCGAGGTGGACCGCGAGGCGCCTCGGCTGGACGACTCTCGCGCTCCCGCGACCCGATCCGACGCGGACCGACACGATGTTGGAGCCGGTCGCCGATTCGACGGCGGTCACGCGCCCCGGCAACAACGGTTGGGAAGGTGCGGTCTCGTCGTGGACCAGGACGTGGTCACCGACGTCCAGTGCGTTCCAGCTCCGCCGGATCATGTCAGCGCTCCGTTGCGCCTGCGCGGCGACCAGGCGAGGTCGGCACGATCGACATGCGTCGGACACGGTCGGCGGTCGGTTGCGAACCTCGCGGTCGGGACCTGAGTCATCGGTGGCTCACGCTCATGTGGCGAGGGCGGCGATCGCGGTGAAGTGCAGGGCCGCCGCCGCCACGGTGAAGCCGTGCCAGACCTCGTGATACGAGAACGTGGCGGGACGAAGGCGCGGCCACCGGCGCGCGAAGCCGACGGCACCGACGGTGTACAGGATGCCGCCGGCGACGAAGCAGGCGACCGGGAGCGGTCCGCCGCGCTGCCACATCGGCGCGACGAGGGCCGCACCGGTCCAGCCCATCGCGATGTACAGGATCGGACCGAACCTGGTCGCACGTTCGAAGTGCACGAGCTTGAGCAACGCACCGACGACCGCGGCCAACCAGATCGCGATGATCATCGCGATCGCTGCGCCGCCGTCGAGGCTCGTGAACGCGAGTGCCGTACAGGTGCCGGCGATCAACGCGAAGATCGTGGCGTGGTCGGCGCGCCGCCACAGCGCCCGAGCATTGATGGTGTGTACCCACCGGTGGTAGGTGGTCGACACCGCCAACATCGAGCACAGCCCGACGCCGTACACGATCGCACCCGCACGCGACCGGGCGCCGTCGGACTCGATCGCGAGCACGACCACGAGCGGGATCGCCCAGACCAGCGCGATCAGGTGGAGGCGTCCCCGCCACGACGGCCGGGACGGTGTCCCCAACGCGGCGTCCATGGTGGGCGGGGCGAGGTCGGTGTTCGGCCCGGACGTGGCCGCGATCGGCCCGCGCGATCCGCCGTCCGCGACGACCGGTCCGGTCACGCCGCGCGCTCGACGGGCGTGACGTCGGCGGCGGGCGCGTCGCGATCGGCGACGACCCATCCGCGTCGGATGAGCGTCAGCGCGGCACCGCCAGCGTCGACGACCAACGGCTCCGGGCGGGGTTCGGGCGCGCGACGGGACGGTCGACGTCGTTGCGGAGAGGATCGGTCGGACATGAGGGGCTCCTTGAACCAGCGAGGGCTCGGGTCAAGGCGTCCGGCCTGCACGGGGCGACAGCACGATCGGCCGTCCTGCCCAAACGAGGCGACTCATCCCAAGGACCGCACCCTACCCCAGCCCGGCGGCGAACGACGCCCCGACGACGATGGCAGGCTCGGACGCCACGACCGGCGGGAGCCGTCGTGCCGCAGCGCGCTCGGCGGGTGACGAGCACGATGGCGTCCCGGGGTCGAGGACGAGCACGCACGGTCCGGAGCCCAGGGATCGTGACGGGGTGACCCGGAGCGCAACGGCGACGACGATCCACGCCGAGGAGCCGGTCGGTCTCGGGGCCCGCGTGACGCCGCGGAGTGCGGTCGAGGCCGCGCGCGAGGAACCACGAGTGGACCTTCGACACTTCCGCATCGGTCGCAGCGCGGGCACACTCGAATTCGACGGTCGCACCCGCCGCCATCCCCGAGCGCATTGCGGCGTCGGCGCCGTCGAGGAGGGTCGCGATGCGTCGCTACACGAACGTCTTGTTCAGCCCGCTCGGCGAGCACGAGAACAGCCTGGCGGTGAGGAACATCGACAAGCTGGTCGCCGGAAGATCGGTGCGACTCACGCTGTTCGGGGTCCTGCCGTCCCCAGGCGGTCTCCGGCAGCTCTTCACGCGAGCCGAGCTCGAACAGGAGCTGCACGACCGCCAACGGGCCGAACTCGAGCAGGAACTGTCGAAGTGGGGCCGACGGATCGATTGCCCGGACGTCGCAACGGTCGTCGAGGTCGGCAACCCGGCACTGGCGATCCTCCAACGCGTCGTCGACCACCACCACGACCTGGTCGTGGTCACCACGGACGACGACCGCGACGACCACGCGACGATTCGTCGCCTGCTGCGCAAGTGCCCGTGCCCGGTGTGGGTCATCCGCCCGACGCGGGCGCGTACCGTGCGCGTGTTGGCCGCGCTGAATCCTGATCCCGACGAGGCCGACCTCAACCGCCTCATCCTCGAGCTCGCAGCGTCGATGGTCGAGATGCACGGCGGAGAACTCCACGTCGCACATGCCTGGGAGCTGTTCGGTGAGTCGACGTTGCGGTCGTCCCGATTCGTCCACGCCTCGAACACAGAGATCGAGCAGCTCCTCCGGCGTGAGCACGACTCCCGCCAGCAGGCGCTGGAACGACTCCTCGCCCATCCCACGGTCGCGAGCGCGCCGTGGCGGGTGCACCTCGTCAAGGGCGCGCCGAGCGACGTCATCCCCAACCTCACCGCAACCCTGCGCATCAACCTGCTCGTGATGGGCACCGTGGCCCGCACCGGCCTCAGCGGGCTCGTGATGGGCAACACCGCCGAGAACGTCCTCGACCAGGTCCGCTGCTCCGTGATCGCCGTCAAGCCGCCGGGATTCGTCTCGCCGATCCAGCCCAGCACGCCCTGATCCTCGATGCGACGGTCGCCGGCCCGGTCGGGCGGGTGCATCGCGTCGTGCCACGAGCGCGCTGCCCGTGTCGAGCTCCACGTCATCGACACCGCGTCATCGACACCGCGTCGACGGCAGCGACCGGGTCGACGGCAGCGACCGGGTCGACGGCAGCGACCGCGTCGGGCTCGGCGCCGGGACCCCCTCCCCCCGTTGCCGCCGTCGCAGCGGCACGTGCAGACATGGGGCAGAAAACGCCCGAGGGCCCCACCTCTCGGCGGGACCCTCGCACTCGATCAGACCTGGTGGATCCGGAGATCCGGTCAGCGCGCCCGTAGGGATTCGAACCCCAAACCTTCTGATCCGTAGTCAGATGCTCTATCCGTTGAGCTACGGGCGCTGGGCCGGGACAGTGTACGCCACGCCGCCGTGAAACCGAACCCGGAAACGCGCCGCGCTGGGCAGCGGGATCAACCGCCCCAGGGGCCCCAACCGCCTGACCGCTCGTACAGAGCGAAGGCGGCGGTGATGTTCTTGCGGGCGTCCTTCAGATGCTCACGCGTCGTGATGCCGTAGTCGTCGAGCCAGCTCCGGTGCACGGTCCAGTAGATCTGGAACACACCGACGCAGCACCAGCCGTTGTCGGCTGTGGCGACGTAGCCGCTCTCGCGCCATGCGATCTCGAGGGCGCGCTCCTCCAGGTCGTCGGGCCAGATCTCTCGGATGAGGGCCTGCACCTCGTCGCGACTCGTCGACGGGATGGCGACGGTCGTCGGTGGCGACGTGGTGCTGGTGGGCGCCGTCGTCGGGGATGCTGCGGTCGTGGTCGGCGTCGTGGTCGGCGTGGTGGTGGGTGTCGTGGTCGGCGTCGCGACGGTCGTCGGCGGCGACGGCACCGTGGCGTCCGCTGGCAGGCAGATGGTGTCGCCGGGGAACATCACCGTGTCGACCGTGGCGGTGTTCTGGGCGAGCAGCTCGGCGGGGGTCACACCGGCGGCGTCCGCGATGCGGTACCACGAGTCGCCTTCGGATGCGGTGTAGGTGAGCGAGCAGTCGGGGACCTGTCGCTCGGCGGCGACCTCGACGGTGGCGGCGTCCTCGACGAGCGGCGCCACGTCGGCGACCTCGTCGGGCGCCGACTCGGTCAGTGGTGCTGCGGCGGCCGTCGGCGCCTCGTCGATCGGCGACCCTGCCGTGGGTTCGGAGGCCGCGGGCGCGGAGGCGGCGGCTCCGGTCTGTGGTTCGAGCTGTGGGCTCGTCGGCGACGGAGCTGCCTCGGACTGCACCGACGGGGCCGCGCCGGTCGAACCGGCCGCCGCGCTGCTCTCGAGCGACGGCGCCACCGAGACCGGCAGCGTCGCGGGCGGTGGCGTGTCGGTGCCGACGCTGCCTTCGTTCGTGCTCCGCAACGCGAGGGCGAGGGGGATGGCGAGCAGCAGAGCGAGGATCGCGATCGCGAGACGGACGTGGGCCGGGTCGGCGCCGGTGAGACCGAGCCGCCCGACGGTCGAACCGTCGAGGGGGATCATCAGCGTGGGCTCGACGTCGTCGCGGTCGCCGCTCGGGCCGACCGGCTCGAACGTGCCGGCTGCGAGCTCTGCGATGCTGGCGTCTCGGTGGGGCAGCTCGGCGAGACTCGGGCGCGGGTGCCGGGCGGCGGCGACCGCCGGCGGCGACACCGGTTCAGGGGACGCCGCGGATGGCCGGACGATCCCGTGCTCGCGGGTGCGTTCGATCGGGCCGGTCGAGTCGCCTCGCCAGCGGCGGGTCGGCCGGAACGCTGCGATGCCGTCGCGGATCGACTGGAGCGAGCGCGGGGTGTCGTCGAGTCGGAAGGCGCTCGCGGGCTGGTCGGGCCGGATCTGGAAGGCGCGGTTCGGGCGCTCGACGTCACGGCTCATCCAGCCGGCGCCGTCACCCCAGAACTCGCGGGTCAGGTCGTCGGAGGCACCGACACGTGGCCGCTCGTCGTACCGGCCGTCGTCGACCTGGCCGGTCTCGGAAGACGTGTCGGAGCTCGGGGTCGAATCTCGCATGGTGTGGCTCCTCGGGCCGGGGGGATGGCCCAAGAGCGGTCAGTCTTGCCGGTCCGTCATCAAATCGCAACATCAGCGTCATCGAACCGACACCAAATGACACACGTGTAACACCGTTCCACGCCCGTGGAACCGGGCCGCCCGACGGCATCGATCACACCCGGATCGATGATCGAAAACGAGCACGAGCCGAACCCGGCAGGGCTCGGCTCGCGTCGCTGGCGGAGAGGGTGGGATTTGAACCCACGGACCACATTGCTGCAGTCAACGCCTTAGCAGGGCGTCCCATTCGGCCGCTCTGGCACCTCTCCAGGGCGTGCGCAGTCTAGGGGAGACGGGACCGGAACGGAATTGCCGCACGACGGCGGCGCTAGCCTCGTCGACGGAACGGTGGCAGAGCGGACGATTGCACCCGCCTTGAAAGCGGACGACCCGCAAGGGTCCGGGGGTTCGAATCCCCCCCGTTCCGCCAACTGACCCGGGGCCGGGCCGTCAGGTCCGGACGCTCGGAACTCAGAGGACGTGGACCTTGTCGCCGACGTCGGCGAACGCCCACAGGAATTGGGCATCGAGCGGCGCCTGACGGGTGCACCCGCCGGACAGCTTCTGACCGAGTTCGTCCTCGGTCTGCAGCTTCTCGCCGGTGTCGCGCCACGACGGGATCGCGTGGAACCCGATGTGGCCCCGCTCGGTCTGGGTGTACCGGATCATGTACGGCAGGTCGGCCTGCAGGTCCCAGCCGAGGGCGCTCTCGCTCTTGCTGTAGATCGTGTGCACGCCCGGCACCTCGTTGCGGTACTGGCTGCCCGACACGAGATACGAACGCACGATGCGCTCCTCGTCGTCGATCGCCCAGACACGCTGCGACGCGCGCTCGTACACGACCCGCTTGCCGGTTCCCTGACCCGCGCCCTCGGGCAGCGGCGGCGCGTCGTCACCGGCCGACGCGACCGAGGACAACGCCATCCCCCACAGGTCGGTGGCGCCGGCCGGCGGCGGCGGCGTGCGGACGATGAACGCTTCGTTGCCCGGCCAGATGCCGAGCTCGGTCGCCGTGTTCTTGCCGACGATGCCGTCGACGTACAAGCCGACCGCGACCTGGAAATCGCGAGCGGCGAGGTACGTGAGGTCGTCGAAGGTGCCGTTGATCTCGCCCGTGTAGTAGCCGGCGGCGAGCAGCGCCGTCTGGGCGCACTCGACGGACTCGCCGGTGTCACCGCGCTTGACCTCGACCTCGTCGAGCATGCAGCCACCGCCGTCGAGCGCACCGAGGGTGTCGGTCGGAGCCTCCTCGGCGACCGGATCGAGCGCGGCGGGATCAGCGGTGTCGCCCGCCTGATCGGTCGCCGCCGCATCGGCAGCCTCGGTGGCGGCCGCGGCAGCAGGTGCGACCGTCAGGTTCGGCGCGGCCTCGGTCGGCGAGCCACCACGCAGTTGCCGGATGGCGACGAGCCCGCCGACGAGCAGTGCCACGACGGCGAGGCCGACGACGATGCGTCGGCGGATGTAGACGTCGGGGGTGACGGGCGGGCGGACCGGGCGAGGTGACCCGGTACTGCCAGAGCGAGTCGCCGACCCGTGGCCGGGCGCGCCCGACGGGCCTCGGGTACGCGTCGCAGCCGGTGGCGCCTCGGTCATCGCCATGGGTCCCCTTTCTATCCCGATTCCGGGCCGTCACCGACGCGTTCGGAGGATCGAACGGTCACGTCAGGTCGAGATGTCGATGCCGAAGCGGCGACCGAACTCGGCGATGTACTCGTCCCGCGATTCGATCCGGCCCATCGCGACCCAGTCCTCGTCGGTCATCGCCGCCCGCCCCTCGGTGATCCCGACACCGCCCCAGCTGACGGGGTAGCGCAGCCGAGGATCGTCCGTCTCGATCGCGGTGCGGATCACCTCGGCGACCTCGACCGCGTCGGACGCATGGAGGTAGCCGGCCGCATACATCTGCAGCATCCGCGCGTACTGCTCGTCGTAGGCCCCGGTCGTGTTGGGAGCGTCGGTGTTCTTGCCGAAGATCGACGACTTGGTGACTCCGGGCTCGACGATCGCCACGCGGACGCCGAAGGGGGCGACCTCGATGGCGAGCTGTTCGCTCAAGCCCTCGAGCGCCCACTTCGCGGCGACGTAGGGGCCTTGCGCGATCGCGCCGATCCGGCCGGCGACGGAGGTGACGTTGACGATCGTGCCCGATCCGCGCTCGCGCATCTGCGGCAGCACTGCCTGCGCGCAGCGGACCGCCCCCATCACGTCGACGTCGACCACCTCGAGCAACCGCTCGGACGTCATCTCCTCGACCACCCCGTTGCCGCCGATGCCGGCGTTGTTCACGAGGTGGTCGACCCGCCCGGCGCGATCGAGGACCTGTGCGATGCCGTCGCGGACCGATCGGTCGTCCGCGATGTCGAGCTCGACGAGCTCGACGCCCACCCCGCGCTCCTCGGCTCCGTCGAGGAGCTTGCCGGCGCGAGCCGCGGACCGGACGGTGCCGTACACGGTGTGGCCGTGCTCGGCGAGATGGAGGGCGGTGGCACGACCGATCCCCGAGTTCGCTCCGGTGACGACGGTGACAGGGTTCATGCCGCCACTCTCTCGCACGATTGCGGCGGCGTTCGCATCGTGGCGAACGTCGGTCTCAGACGACCGAGTCGCCGACCATCTGCCGGATCGCCGCGACCCAGTCGTCGGCGCTGCGCCAGCGTTCGTCGGCGTGGGCACGCGCTTCGATGACCTCGCCGTCGGCGCGCGGCCACGACCCGAAGAACTTCACGCCGCCCTGCTTCGCGTGCAGCGATCGCATCGTGTCGGCGACGAGGTCGTCGGCGACGTGCCCGTCGGCGATGACGATGAAGCAGTACTCGCCGAGCCCACCGTTCTTGGTCGGGCGCGAGATGAGGTTCGACAGGTTGATCCGGCGTGCGGCGAACTCCTGCAGGATCGAGATCAGGCTGCCCGGCTCGTCGGCTCGCTGGTACACGACGAGCGCGGTGCGATCGTGCGACGTCGCCGCCGGCACACCGCGTCGGGCGACGACGACGAAACGCGTCTGGTTGCCGTCGTGGTCCTCGATGTTGTCGGCGAGGACGTCGAGCCCGTA
>JAUHYJ010000820.1 GCA_030425785.1 Acidimicrobiia bacterium
ACCGGCGATCGACCGTTCCGTGGATTGCGCCACCGACCAGTACGACGGGCCTCCACCGGGGCTACATTGCGCGACGTGACGATGGCCGTGTCGGTGTCCTCATGAGTACGCATCGGCGCACGCTCGACCCGGCGGCGTACCTCTCGGACGAGGTCTGGCGACGCGAGCGCGATCGCATCTGGTTCGGCGACTGGGTGCTCGTCGGTCGTCACGACGAGTTCTCGGACCCCGGCGATCGACTGCTCGTGGACGTGGCCGGCGAGTCGATCGTCGTCGTGCGTGACGAGCACGGTGTGGTCCACGCCCATGCCAACGTGTGCCGCCACCGAGGCGCCCAGCTCGTCGCCGGCGACGAGCCACGGTGCGGCGCCGTCGGCAGCGCGCTGCGCTGCCCGTACCACTCGTGGACGTACGCGCACGACGGTCGGTTCCGCCGGGCACCGTTCCTCGACGCCACGACGATGACCGACGATCTCGACCTGCGTTCCCTCCACGTCGACTCGTGGGGCGGGTTCGTGTTCGTCCACGCGGGCACGCCGACCACGAGCGTGGTCGAGCAGCTCGGACCGATTGCGGCCCGGACGCGCCGGTACCCGCTCGCCGACCTGCGCATCGGCGCCACGCTGACGTACGAGGTCGCCGCGAACTGGAAGGTCATCGCCGAGAACTACAACGAGTGCTACCACTGCGGCCCGGTCCACCCTGAGCTGTGCGAGCTCGTCCCGACGTTCCGACAGGTCACCGGACCGCTCGACTGGCCCGACGGCATCCCGCACCGCGAGGGCGCCTGGACCTTCACGTCGAGCGGCACGTCCTCCCGCGCACCGTTCCCCGGCCTCGACGAGGCCGAGCGAACCCGCCACAAGGGCGAGCTGATCTACCCCAACCTGCTGCTCAGCCTGGCGGCCGAGCACGTGGCAGCGTTCCGGCTCGAGCCGCACGGACCCGGGTCGACGACCGTGGTGTGCGACCTGCTGTTCCATCCGGATGCGCTCGACGACGACGCGTTCGATCCGTCGGACGTCGTCGAGTTCTGGGACGTCGTGAACCGCCAGGACTGGCGGATCTGCGAGAGCGTCCAGCGCGGGATGGGGTCGCGTTGGTGGGCCGGGGGTTGGTTCGCCCCGATGGAGGACGACAGCGCCGACATCACCATCTGGTACGGCGAACGAATGGGGACCGCATGAACCACCATCACCATCACCACCATCACCATCACCACGGACGATCCGCCGAGGTGATCGTGATCGGCCTCGGCGGCCTCGGGTCGGCCGCCGCGTACTGGTCGGCCCGCGCCGGCGCGAGCGTCATCGGTCTCGAGCAGTTCGAGCTCGGTCACGTGCGCGGTGCGTCGCACGACCACTCGCGCATCATCCGGCGGTCGTACCACACCCCCGGCTACGTCGAACTGACCGCCGAGGCGTACACGGCATGGCACGACCTCGAACGCGACGCCGACAGCACCGTGATCACCCGGACCGGTGGCGTCGACCTGTTCCCCGCCGACGCCGCCATCGCGCCCGACCCGTATCGCGACAGCCTCGACGCAGTCGGCGTGCCGTACGAGTGGCTCGACGCGGCCGAGATCCGCCGGCGGTGGCCGGCGTTCGCGCGCGGCACGATCGTCGACGACGGCGTCCGTGCGATCTACTCCGACGAGACCGGCATCGTGCCGGCCGGGCCGGCAACCGCCCTCCTCCAGCGGCAGGCCATCGCCCA
>JAUHYJ010000821.1 GCA_030425785.1 Acidimicrobiia bacterium
GGCCGCGCGGCAGCCAGGTCGGCGCGTGGGCGTCGCCGCAGTCGTCGGTGCTGGCCGGCCGTGACGAGCTCGACCGTCGGGTCGCGCGGTTCGCGGCCGACTTCGACGGTCGTGACGTGCCGCGGCCCGACCACTGGGGCGGCTACCGGATCACCCCGACCGACTGGGAGTTCTGGCAGGGGCGACCGAACCGATTGCACGACCGGCTCCGCTACGTCGATCGCGGTGCCGGTTGGCTCGTCGAGCGGCTCGCTCCCTGACCCTGCCACCGTCGGCCCCGCACGCCGGGGAACGTTTCGGAAACTGCGGGGCGGCGGGTTGCCTGGTGCCCCGCACTCCGACAATCTGGCGGGATGAACAGCGGTGCGACGCGGGTCCTCGTCGTCGACGACGAGCCCACCGTGCGTGAGGTCGTCGCCAACTATCTGCGTCGCGATGGTCACGACGTCGCCGAGACCGCCGACGGCGCGGAGGCCCTCGCGCTCGTCGAGCGCGAGACGTTCGACCTCGTCGTGCTCGACATGATGCTCCCCGGTGTGAACGGGCTCGACATCCTGCGGCGCATCCGTCAGCTCGGCGACCTGCCGGTGATCATGCTGACCGCCCGCGCGGAGGAATCCGATCGGGTCGCCGGGCTCGAGCTCGGCGCCGACGACTACGTCGTCAAACCGTTCTCGCCTCGCGAGCTCGCGGCGCGTGTCAACGGGGTGCTGCGTCGCGCCGCGCCCCGCCCGGCGACGACGAGCGACCGGCTCGACTTCGGCGACCTGGTGATCGATCCCAAGTCGCGCGAGGTGACGCTCGCAGGCGAGCTCGTCGAGTTCACCCCGAAGGAGTTCGAGGTGCTCGCCCATCTCGCCGCGTCGCCGCGCGAGGTGTTCTCGCGCGCCGATCTGCTGCGCGACGTCTGGCAGTCGTCGCCCGACTGGCAGGACCCTGCGACGGTCACCGTCCACGTCCGGCGCATCCGGAACAAGATCGAGCCCGACCCCGAGCATCCGCGGTGGATCACCACGGTCTGGGGCGTCGGCTACCGGTTCGAACCGTGAACGCCGGCCGGTGGCGGCTGAACCGCCTCGGACGTCGTTTCATGTGGGCGTCGATGGGCGTGCTCGCGGTCGCCGTCGTCATGATCGTGATCGCCGCCCAGCAGATGTTCATCAACGACCAGGACCTCGGCACGCTGCTCTGGATCATGGTGCCGGCGGCCGTCGCTGCGGCACTCGCCGCCTGGTTGCTCTCGGCGCCGATCGCACGCGACGCCCACCGGCTGAGCGAGGCGGCGCGGCGGGTCGCCGCGGGCGACCTCGATGCCCGCACGGGCGTCGAGCGCGCCGACGAGCTCGGCGACGCCGCGTTCGAATTCGACCGCATGGCCGAGCGACTGGCGGCGGTCGAAAAGGAGCGGACGCTGATGCTGTCGGCGATCTCGCACGACCTCCGCACGCCATTGGCGGCGTTGCGGGCGTCGGTCGAGGCGATCCGTGACGGGATGGCTCCCGACCCGGACGCCTACCTCACCGGCATGGAGCACCAGGTGGCCGCGTTGGCCGAGCTCGTCGACGACCTCCAGTTGCACACCCGCATCGCGAGCGGCACCCTCGAGACGCGACGGACTCGGCTCGACCTCGCCGATCTCGCGGACGAGACGGTCGAGGCGCTCCGGCCGCTGGCGAGCCAGCACGGGGTGCGGTTGACCGTCGTGGCCGACGCGCACG
>JAUHYJ010000822.1 GCA_030425785.1 Acidimicrobiia bacterium
AGATCCGTGACCGCGAGGATCCGCGAACGCCGGTGCGCCGTCGAGGAGCGGCCGCTCATGGCCGACCGGCGCGGCGTAGGGCGCGCACCGTCATCCCGAGGGTGATGCCGGCGATCGCGACGAGCATGGCCAGTCCGGGCCCTGCCGGTCCGTCGAACGACGCCGCCACGCCGCCACGAGCCGGCTCTTCCAATGTCCCGGCGCCGATCCCGAGGGTCCGCCCGAGCGCCTCGAAACCCCAGCGTCCGACGAGGACCGTGCTCAGCAGGCGGCCGGGGACGGCCATCTCCGAGACCGGGACGATCGCACCGGCGAACAGCACCTGCGGGAAGCACAGCATCGGCAGCGCGAGCGTGGCCTGGGCAGGCGTCCGCACGAGCGCGGAGGCGAGGAGCCCGACACCCAACGCGGCGATCGAGACCAGCGTCAGCGTGCCCCACAGACGTCCGAGGTCCGCCGCATCCGTCCGCGGCAGCTGACCGCTCAAGTCGAGCACCCAGAGCATCACGGCATCGACGACGGCCAGGAACGGGACGAGCACCGTCGCCTTGCCCGCCACGTAGGCGCCGACGCGCAGCCCGGCGGCACGCTCGCGGACGACGACGGCGCGTTCGGTCACGATCTGCAACAGTCCGTAGGTCAGGCCGAAGAAGAACGCGCTGAAGACGATCCAGAACACGACGTGGGCCGCGCTGGCGGGCTGCGAGACGTCGAGTGCGCCGGGTCGGAACAGGGCCGCGAGCATGGCGATCACCATCACCGGCGAGCCGATCAGGATCGCCGCCGTCAATCGGTTGCGCACGAACAGCTCGGCGGTCCGGGCCGTCACGGCGCGCCACTGACGGACCCAACCGACCGGACGGGACGGCGAGATCCACGGCGCGGCCGCGTGCGGGGGATCGACGACGTGATCGTCGGATGTCGCCGTGGCCCCGATCGCGTCGAGGAGCGGGTACACCTCGTGGAGGTGCTCGACACCGAAGTGCGCGCGCGTCTCGGCCGGGCTGCCCGTGAAGACGTGACGGCCGCCAGGGGCGAGGAACACGATGCGGTCGCACCGGTCGAGGTCGGCCGGTGCATGCGTCGTCATCACGACCGTGGCGCCGCCCGACGCGAGGTGTCGGAGTTGCTCCATGAGGTCGGCGGCGCTGGCCGGATCGAGGCCGGAGGTCGGCTCGTCGAGCACGAACAGCTCGGGTTCGTCGAGCAGTTCGGCGGCGATGCACGTCCGCTTGCGCTGGCCGCCCGACAGCGACCCCACCCTGGTCGAGAGGTGATCCGTGAGCCCGACCCGGGCGACCGTACGAGCGACCACCTGGGCGCGGCGCGCCGGAACGCTGTCACCCAGCCGCAGATCGGCCGCGTGGTGCAAGGTCCGGGCGAGCGACAGGTCCAGGTGGACGATGTCGTCCTGCGGGACGTACCCGCAGTGGTGCGTGCCCGTCTCCTCCGTGAGTGCGCGACCGTCGACGAGCACACGTCCGGTCTCGATCGGCCGAACGCCGGCGATCAGGTCGAGCAGGCTCGACTTCCCGGCGCCGCTCCCGCCGGCGATCGCGACGACCTCGCCCCGGTCGGCCGTGAAGCTGACGGGTTCGAGGATCGTCGTGCCGTCGTCGACGGTGCGGGCGACGCCCATGACCCGCAGGTGCGGGACGCCGGGCGATCCATCGGTCGTGGCGCAACGGGCCGGCCGGTCGTGGTCGGTCGGACGGGCA
>JAUHYJ010000823.1 GCA_030425785.1 Acidimicrobiia bacterium
CGACCACCGAGACGGCCTGATCAGCGGAGCGCGAAGGCCTGGTACTCCTCGTCGAAGCCGGTGCTCGCGAGCAGGACGAGCGACGCGGTGTCCTCGACCGGTACCCGGAAGCACAGGTCACCGCTGACCGACCCGCCCTGGAACACGTCACTGAACTCGTCGAGCTGGGTGTCGAGCGTCACCGGGCACGTCGGGCTGATCGCGACGTTGCCGTCGCCGACGACGCGGATCGACGCATCGAACGGTGACGACGAGTCGTCCTCGCCGTCGTACGCGAGCGTCACGTCGACGAGCACGTACTCCTCGCCGTCGGTGGGGGGCTCGTTGAACTCCGCCGCTGCGAGCACCGCCTCGGTGCCGGCGAGATCGGCCCCCGCGATCGTGAGCGTCCATCCCTCGCCGATGTCGGTCGGCGTGCCGAGTGCGATCGGCGACTGCCGCGCCTCGGTCAGCTCACCCTCGGGGTGCGGACCCGACACGGCCTCGAACTCGACCGGGGTGCTCGCCGTCGACGCCGGGTCGAAGTACACCGACCGGTCGCCGAAGCCCTGGCTGACGCTGACGACCATGCCGGGCACGTCGTCGGTCGGCACCTCGGCGCAGACCGACCCGGACGCGGCACCGCCGCGCATCAGGCTCAGGCGGAACAGGGCCAGCTCGCTGTCGGCGCCGCTGCACCCGAACAGGTCGGCGCCGACCGCGCTGGCGCCGCCGACGATCGACATCGACACACCACCGACGCTCTCCGGCTCGTCCTCGCCGTCGAAGCCGATGGTGACGTCGACCAGCACCCGCTGCGTGCCGGCGTCGAGATCGGACATGAACGCGCCCTCGGCCTCGAGGCGATCGTCGGGGTCGGCGTCGACCCCGTCGACGGACACGACGTAGCCGCCACCGATCGGGACGGCGACACCGGCCGGCACGGGCTCGTCGCGCGTGCCGGCGTAGCCCAGCTCGGCGAGGGCGTCGTCGAGCGCCTGGGCGTCGGCCTCGGCGGTGTCCTCGAACTCGCACTCGGCCGAGACCCACTTGCCGTCCTCGTAGACGACATCCATCGTCTCGTCCTCGAAGCCGAAGCTGTCGTCGGCGCCGTCGGGCAGATCGAACTCGACGGCGACCGATGCGCTGTCACCGTCGAAGCTCTCGATCGACGTGTTGACGCCGATGTCGTCGACGTCGAAGTCGCCCTCGGACATCAACGCCGAGATGAACGCGATGCCCAGCGTGACCTGGTCCTCGTCGATCGAGTCACGGCACTCCTCGCTGAGGAAGTCGAGCACCGCGCCGGCGTCGCCTTCGAGCAGGCCACGGTTGAGGCTCTCGACGGCCTCCATCGCGCCCTCCTCGGTCTGGGCGCCGCCACCGCCACCACCGCATGCGGCAGCCGCCACGGTGATCAGTGCTGCGACGCCACCCCGACGCCACTGCGTCGATCGTCCGTTCCGTTCCATCGCGTTCCGCCCCGACCAGTTCATCGATTCCCTCGTTTCCGTCGCGCCCACGCCGCGCTCGCGCCAAGTTTGGCCGGTGGTCCTCCGGCCGATCCGACATTTCCATCCGACACGTCGGCACCGGGCAGGTCGAACTGAAGAGCGGAAACGGCAGGTGTCCCATATGGTGGGAACATGTCCCTCTTCGACACGCTCGCGAGTCGGCTGCCGATCCGTCTGCACGCGAGGGCCGAAGGCGACCCGAGCGATGATCGCATCGAGCG
>JAUHYJ010000143.1 GCA_030425785.1 Acidimicrobiia bacterium
GGCGCCGACGAGCAGGTACCGGAACGCGGCGCTGGCGGCGCGCCGCGCGGGCGACCACGTACCGGGGGCGATCTCGAACGCCCGCCCCATCGCCTCGCCGCTCGACTCGACGGCGCTCTCGAGGCGGCGGTGGGGGGCGACCTGCAACAAATCATGGGATTCAGCGCGACTCCCATCGCCGCCCGGTTCTCGCGTTGGGAGCGCTCGATGGCCCAGTATCAGGTTGGACACGCCGAGACGCTGCGCGCCATTGAAGGCCGTCTCGAAAACCTTCCCGGTCTGTATCTGTCCGGCAACGGCTACGACGGAATCGGAGTGCCCGACTGCATTCGACGAAGTCGTGCAGCTGTTCGCGCGATTCTCGGAAATCGCCCCAACTCATCCGCGGCGCCCCCTGTCGCCACGGACGCAACGCGCCTACGATAGAGATCTAAAGACACGAGATGTCACAAAGAAACGGAGAAGTTCACATGCCCTCAGCTCGCTATTTCGTCTTGTCGTTCACATTCTTCGCTCTGTTGATCGCCGCTGGCTGCGGTAAGAAGAAGGCTCCAGTGCTGCCTCCAGCCCCGCTGGACACCTCGCCTCCTGCAGCTCGCACGGCGCCGGCCCCCACCGCTGTACTCGAGGTCGAGCCGTCGCGCATCCTCGCCGGCGAAAAGGCCATCCTGCGCTGGCGCTCAACTGGTGCGACGCGCGCTGAGATCACTCCCGGCGCCGGATCGGTAGAGACGACCGGCATGATGGAGGTCTCGCCCACCGCCGACACGCTGTTCCGGCTCAATGTCGCCGGCATCGGGGGCGAGGCCACCGCCACGGCCAAGCTGACCGTGATGCCCTCCCGCGCCGACGACGGGCTCGGGGGACGGCGTCCCGGCGTGACATCCGACGGGTCGAAGGCGAGGACGGGGGCGCTGTCGCTGGCGGCGTTGGGGATCGTCTTCGGCGACATCGGCACCAGCCCGATCTACGCGTTCCGCGAATCGTTCGAGCACAGCGAACTCGTGGTCGACCAGACGTCGGCGTACGGGGTCGCGTCGATCGTGTTCTGGTCGCTCGTCGTCGTCATCTCGATCAAGTACCTGCTGCTCGTCATGCGCGCCGACAACGACGGTGAGGGCGGCATCCTCGCCCTGACCGCGCTCGTCATGCCGAAGCCGGGCGATGCGCCCACGCGGATCGGTGCGCTCGTCATCACGCTCGGGGTGTTCGGCACCGCCCTGCTCTACGGCGACGGGTTGATCACGCCCGCCATCTCGGTGCTGTCGGCCGTCGAGGGGTTCGAGGTCGCGACCTCGGCGTTCTCCGACTGGGTCATCCCCGTGTCGATCGCGATCCTCGTCTCGCTGTTCGCCGTCCAGCGGCGGGGCACGGCCGGCATCGCGAAGGTGTTCAGCCCGGTGATGGTCGTGTGGTTCACGACGCTCGGCGTGCTCGGCGTCGCAGAGATCTCGCGCCACCCGGCCGTGCTGCGGGCGATCTCGCCGACGTACGGCATCGAACTATTCGTCGAGCGACCGTGGCGAGCGTTCCTCGCGCTCGGCTCGATCTTCCTCGTGGTCACCGGCGGCGAGGCGCTGTACGCCGACATGGGACACTTCGGTCGTCGGGCGATCCAGTGGTCGTGGTACGGGCTCGCGCTGCCCGGACTGCTGTGCAACTACTTCGGGCAAGCGGCGCTGCTGGCGCAGGGCCGCGAGGAGGTCGGCTCGCCGTTCTACGAGATGGCGCCGTCGTGGGCGATCACCCCACTCGCGTTGCTGGCGACGATGGCGACGGTCATCGCATCGCAGGCGTTGATCTCCGGCGCGTTCTCGCTGACGGCCCAGGCGGTGCAACTCGACTACTTCCCACGCCTCGCGATCCGGCACACGTCGAGCGTGCACTCCGGCCAGGTGTACGTGCCGGCGGTCAACTGGGGGTTGATGCTCGGCTGCGTCGGGCTCGTGCTCACGTTCCGGACGTCGAGCGCGCTCGCCTCGGCCTACGGCATCGCCGTGACGACGACGATGCTCATCACGACGCTCATCTTCTACCGGGTCGTCCGCGAGCGGTGGGGGTGGAGTGCGGCCAAGGCGTTCGCCCTCTTGCTGCCGTTCGCCGTCGTCGATCTCGCGTTCCTCGCCGCCAACATCCCGAAGATCCCGAGCGGCGGCTGGTTCCCGCTTCTCGTCGGCTTCGTGCTCGTGATGGGGATGACGACCTGGCGGCGCGGGCGGCAGCTCGTCGCGGCGCGGATCAGGCGCGGCGAGCGTGCGATCACCGATCTCGTCGCCGACCCGCTGTTCGTCGACGCCGCCGAGGTCGACGGCAGCGCGGTCTACCTCTTCAAGGACCCGGGCGCGGCGCCGCCGGCGCTGTTGGCGAACCTCCGTCACAACCGGGTCCGGCACCGCTTGATCGTGCTGGTGTCGGTCGAGATGGTCGAACGGCCACACATGGCCGTGCGCAAGGTCGCCCGGTACACGCGCCTCGCGCCCCAGGTCGTGCAGGTGCGGCTGCGGTTCGGCTACCGCGACCGGCCCGACGTGCCCGACGCGCTCGCTCGGCTCGCCGTGGCGGGGTTCGACGAGGGGGCGGCGACCTACTTCCTCGGTCGCGAGACGGTCGAGGCGACGAAGGCGCCCGGCATGCACCCGTGGCGGGAGCGCCTCTTCGTGCTGATGAACCGCAGCGCCGCGAACGCATCGCGCTTCTTCCACCTCCCGCCCGATCGGGTCTTCGAGGTGAACACCCACGTGCCCATCTGACCCTCGGCCATGCCGCCGGGTTCCTGCGATGAGCCGCCGTCTCGCGCCGATCGGTACCATCGCGCGGTCGGCGCAGAGGGCGCCGCCGGGGTCGAAGGAGTCGTCATGACCGGAATCGCACAGGTGTGGCAGCAGGCAGCCGACAAGTGGTCGGAGTTGATCGCCCAGGTCGGCGACGACCAGTGGAGCGCGTCGACGACGTGCGACGGCTGGACGGTGCGCGATCTCGTCGATCACACGATGCACTGGCAGGGGCAGGGCGGCGCCATCCTCGGGGCCGGTACGAGCGCCGGCGACGACTGGGCGACGATCGAGCCGGCGCTGGGTGCCGCCTTGCAGGATCCGTCGAATCTCGAGGGCACGGCCGAGCAGATGGGCGGGATGCCCAAGCAGCAGGTCGCCGGGTTCGTCATCGGGGACCTCCTGATCCACTCATGGGATCTCGCTCGATCGATCGGGGCCGACGAGACGCTCCCGATCGAAGCGGTCGAGTCGACCCTGATGGGGCTGCAGCGGGTGCCCGACCAGATGCTGCGGAGTTCGAACATGTTCGGACCGCCGGTCGAGGTCGCCGACGACGCATCGCCGCAGGATCGCCTGCTCGCGTTCGTCGGCCGGCAGCCGTGACAGGCACCGGGTCGAGCACGACCGAACCGATCCTGGCGTTGCGGCGCGGCGGCAAGGCCGTCGTGCTGATGACGACGCGCGGGGATTGGTGACCGTACTGCTGCGGCCAGCTCGTGCGGCTGGCATCGATGGCGGACCGCATCCATGCGGCCGGTGGTGAGGTGATCTCGGTCTCGGTCGACTCGCCCGAGCGCCAGGCCGCGATGTTCCGGCGGTGGCCGACCCCACATGTCTGGTACGAATCCGACCCGGGCGGCGAGCGCATCCTGCAGCCCCTCGACCTGTACGACCCCGACGAGCGCGACGGGATCGCGTTGCCGGCACTGCTGGTGATCGACCCGGACGGCAACGAGGTGTTCGGCTACCGGGGCGGCGATTTCGCCGACCGCCGCCACGACGATGACGTCGTCGAGGCGCTCGAGGCGCTCGACCTCGGCGCGATCGACGCGCCCGCGGGCGGTCCCGACGACCCGGATGTCGACGTCGACCAGCGGTCGGCGTTCACGCCGGCGATGCTCGGCCCGTACTTCCGCGGCAACCGCATGGCGGCGGTGGCGATCCAGCGTCGCCTCGACGACGACGAGGCCCGGCACGTCGCGCGCGAACACCGACAGATGTGCGAGGCGATCCTTGAGGCGTGGGACCAGGTGCGACAGGGGTCCTGAGGACGCGGCGGCCGACGATCGGCGTGCCGCTCCGGCGGGGGCGCTTCGTAGGATGCACTGCACCGACCCATCCGACGACAGGGAGAACGCACATGGGACTGCTCGACAAGGCGAAGCTCGACAAGGCCAAGGGCCTGCTCGGCAAGAAGGCCGACAAGGTGCGCGGCGGGATCGACAAGGCTGCCGACGTCGCCTCGAAGAAGCTCGGTCACAAGGTCGACAAGGAGAAGATCGACGGCTACGCCGAGAAGGCCAAGGGCGCGGTCGACAAGCTCGCCGACGAGCCGGCGACCGGAGCGGCCGGCACCGCCGGCAGCGGCGACGAACCCGCCGGCGCGTGACGACCGACGCCCGGGTGCACTGGGCGCCGACGAATCTGCGTGAGCTCGGCGGGTACGCCACCCCGCACGGCCCGATCCGCCAGGGCGTGCTGTACCGCGGCGGGCGCATGGACGAGCTCGACGACGACGGCGTGGTCGTCTATCGCGGCCTGCGCCTGCACACCATCGTCGACCTGCGGCGCCCGGACGAGATCGCATCGATGCCGACACCGGTCTTCGGCAGTGAGCGCAACGTGCACCTGTCGGTGTCGACGGGCAACAACGCGTTCGCCGAGGCGGCTGCCAAGGCCGACGATCCGGTGACCGCACCCGAGGTGCTCGCCACGGCCGGCGACTACTTCCGCTCGCTCGTCACGGAGCGGTTGCACCTGTGGCGGCCGGTGGTCGACACGGTGTTCGAAGCCGACGGCGAGCCGCTGCTGTTCCACTGCACGGCCGGCAAGGACCGCACCGGCTTCCTGGCGGCGATGCTGCTCAAGTTCCTCGACGTCGACGACGCGACGGTGTTCGCCGACTTCGAGATGACGACGCACGTGCGGGCGCCATTCGTCGAACGGCGACTCGAGGAACGGCGCCGCGAACTGGCGGCGGCGCTGGGGATCGAGCCCGACGAGGTCGCACCGGCGTCGATGGATGCGTGGCGGCAGCTCATGTCGTCGCCGCCGGAGTTCCTGCGCGCGAGCTTCGACGTGGTCGAACGCGACTGGGGCGACTGGCAGACGCTGCGACGCGACGGGCTCGGCATCGACGACGACGCACTCGCGCAGTGGCGTGCTCGCGTCGTCGACGCCGGCTGATCGGGAACCGACCGGCCCGCCGGGGGGTCAGGCGGCGTCGGGGCCCTCGGCCCGGATGCGCTCGACGTCGTCGATCGCGTCGCGGAGCCGCTGGAGCCAGTCGTCGGTGTGCTCGCCGACGAGGCGGACGCACCAGGCGAGGGCATCGGCCCGCGAGCGGGCGACGCCGGCCGCGATGAGGGTGTCGAGCACCTGACGCTCGGGTTGACGCAGCCGCGTCATCGTCGGGAGCGCGACGTGGGTGAACAGGACGGTGTGCCCGTCGATCGTCGCGCCCCAGCTGACCTTGCGGTCGAAGCGGTGCTCGGCGACGCGGGCGATCTCGATGCGGCGGTCGCGGGTGTCGTCGCGGAACCGCTGGATGCGGCCCTCGATGGCAGCGGTGCGGGCGGCGTCGTCGTGCTCGCCTCCGGCCGTGTCGGTCGCGTCGTCGGGGGCGGGGACGGTGACGACGACGGTGATCTCGTCGCGGTCGACGGTGACCGACGGCGTGCCGGCCGCGGTCCACTCGTCGGGGAGACGCCCGGCGAACCAGGCGGGGATGTTGGTGGCGGACGTGTCGCTCATGGAGTGAGCTTACATAATTACATCATTACGTCAACCTGACCGGGCGACGGGGACGTCCGGGATCACGCTGTGGTAGCCATGGCGCCGTGGGACTCATGGGGGAGTTGGCGGACATCGCGGACGAGTGGCGTGCCGAGCGGTCCGAACGCTTCGGTCGGCGGCACCTCGATCCGGGCGACTTCGCCCGGTTGCGCGCGGCGGGTCTGACGGCGCTGCCGGTCCCGGAACGGCTCGGTGGGCGCTGGTCGGGTCGATCGATCCGCGACCTGTGCGAGGCGTTCCGCATGCTCGCGGCGGGCGACCCGTCGCCGACGCTCGTGTCGGCGATGCATCCGGCCGTGCTGGCGTTCTGGCTCGGCAACGACGCACCCGCCGACGCGGGCACGGCCGCGGCCGCCGCCTGGGACGAGCAACGCGACGCCGTGTTTCGCACGGCGCTCGAGTGGGCGCAGTGGGGCACGGTCACCTCCGAGCCGGGCAGTGGCGGCGACGTCGCCCGCACCCGGAGCCGTGCCGTGCCGGCCGACGTGATGGCCGACGTCGCGGTCCCCGGCCGCCGCTACGAGCTGACCGGCGACAAGCACTTCGGCAGCGGGACGGGCATGTGCTCGTTCATGTTCACGACGGCGATCCCCGACGGCGAGGACGACCCCGCCGCCTTCTTCGTCGACACGCGGGCGATCGCGGCGGGTGACGAGCAGCCCGGGTTCACGGTCGTGAAGGACTGGGACGGCGTCGGCATGACCGCCACCCAGAGCCACGCCGTCCGACTGCACGGGGTGGCTGCCGTGCGGCTCGAGTGGCCGGGCCCGTTGGCGGCGCTCAGCGTCGGCGCCGGACCGATCAACCTGTCCCTGTTCACCGGCGTCGTCCTCGGTGTGCTCGACGAGGCGATGACGGTGGCCGGCGAGCGGGTGCGGCCCCGGCTCGGCGAACTCCGCCCCTACGAGCAGGTCGAGTGGGCGCGTGCGACGACCGATCACTGGGTCGCGCAGCAGGCCTACGAGGGGATGCTCCGGGCCTACGAGTCCGGTGACGTCGCGGCGGCGCTGTACGCAGGCCTCCGCGGCAAGACCGCGGTCGCGGAGTTGGCCGAACAGACCCTCGCTCGCATCGCGCGCGTGATCGGCGGGGGAGCGTTCTCCGCGTCGTCGCCCTTCTCGGCCTGGTACGAGGACGTGCGTGCGCTCGGCTTCCTGCGCCCGCCGTGGGGTCTCGCCCACGACTCGATCATCGCGACCTCGTGACGCGGGCGGTCGGACCGCTGCGGCGCCCGACCCGTCACCAGTCGACGGACGGCGTCGGCGGGAAGAGCGCGTCGCGCTCGGCCACGAGGCGATCGCAGTCCCAGTCGGCGTCGACCCGTCGCAGGATGATCGGGCTCTTCGTCAGATCGGGGTGCTGGACCCATCCGTCGCCGGGCACGAGGAACGCCGGGTCGCTGGCGCCGATGACCAGCTGCTCGGAGCGATCGGTGACGACGCCCTCGAGCGTGTCGGGGTCGGTGAGCTCGGCGTCGTAGGCGAAGATCTCGCGTCGGGCGATGTAGAGCTCGCCGACCAGGTCGTCGGACACGCGGATGGTGACGGTGATGCCGGGCCGGCCGTCGCCGTCGGCGTCGACGAGGCGGGGGTCGTCGAGGTCGACCGGGCCGGTCGGGAGCGGGTCGTTCGCCGGGTCGTCGAGGCGGATGCCGACGGGCGTCGGCGTGGCCGGGCGGCTGACGGTGAGCCTGCCGTCGTCGGTCGTGCCGATCTCGACCGGGGTGGGCGGCGGCTGGATCGCCTGGGTGGCGGCGTCGGACAGCGACGTGTCGAGGGCGGGCTCGGTGCGCTGCTCGGCGAAGCAGAAGCTGGCCTGGTCGACGAGGCGGCCGCCATCGCCGAGCGAGAAGTCGTTGAACCCGTAGCTGATGATGAGGGTCTTGATCGTGCCGTCCTCGTAGGCCACCACGTCGTAGTGCGCCCAGCGGCCGACCAGCTCGTCGCCCGGCGTCGCGGTGGGTGCCGCCGTGGGTGGCACGGTGGTGCTCGTGGGCGGGTCCGTCGTGGGTGCCGTTGGAGAGGCTGTAGTCGGCGTTCCAGCTTTCGAGGAAAAACCCGCGTTCGTCACCGAATACTTTCGGCTCGATCACGAGTACGTCTCGCAGCGGCGTTTCGACAATATTCATGCGAACACCATGCCTTCTTCATTCAGCAGGTTTTTCAGGTAGACGCCGTAGCCGCTTTTCTCCAGTGGCTGCGCCAGCGCCAGCAGTTCCTCGGCGCTGATGTAGCCCATGCGATAGGCCACCTCCTCCGGGCAGGCAATCTTCAGGCCCTGCCGCTCTTCCACGACGCGAATGAAGTTCGCCGCGTCCAGCAGGGAATTGTGGGTGCCGGTGTCCAGCCAGGCGCTGCCGCGACTCATGACTTCCACGTTCAGGTCGCCGCGTTTCATGTAGACCTTGTTGACGTCGGTGATCTCCAGTTCGCCGCGGGGC
>JAUHYJ010000824.1 GCA_030425785.1 Acidimicrobiia bacterium
CTCTCCTCGCTTCGTCTTCCACGACATGCGAGGAGAGGCATCCGGAGTCTGGGTGCGCTTCGCGAAGTCGTTCTCCTTCAACAACGCCGAGGCGCTCATCCGCATCCCCATCATCGCCCTCATGGTCGAGTCGTGGCACTTCCTGCCGGTGATCGCCGCCGCGATCACCCTCGCCGTCGCGTTCGTCGTGCGCTTCGTCTTCCACTCGCTCGTCGTGTACGCGCCGCGTCGGCCCGGAGCCCCGAGCCGCGCCCGGCGGATCGTCGAGGAGATCGACGATCAGGCAATGTCGCCCGGCGAGCTCTGAGTCCTATGACCGCCGCTGCGCCGTTGGTGGTCGTCGCCGCGATCGTGTCCGACGGTGACACCGTTCTCGCCTGTCGACGGGCACCCGGGCGTGCCGCAGCCGGCGCGTGGGAGTTCCCGGGCGGAAAGGTCGAGCCCGGCGAGTCGGCCCGACACGCGTTGCGGCGCGAGATCCGTGAAGAGCTCGGCGTCGAGCTTCGCGGGCTGCGACCGTTCACGACCGACGACACCACGGTCGACGGTCGCGTGATCCGGCTGGTGTGCTTCCGCGCTCGACTGGCCGGCGCCCGCCCCACCGTGAGCACCGACCACGATCGGCTGTCGTGGTTGACGCGGGACGAGCTCACGACCGTCGACTGGGCGAAGCCGGATATGCCCGCCGTCGCGACGCTCCAACGGCTACCCTGAACGGGTGACCTCTCTCGTCCTCACCGTCGTCGGCGACGATCGTGCCGGCCTCGTCGCCGCAGTCGCCGACATCGTCGACGTCCACGGCGGCAACTGGGAGAACAGCGAGCTGGCAGAACTCGCCGGAGCGTTCGCGGGAGTCATCGAGGTCTCGGTCACGCCCGATCGGGTCGACGACCTCCGCACGGCACTCTCCCGCCTCGACGGGCTCACCGTCGCCGTCCACGCCGGGCACGAGGCGGATGCCTCGGTCGCGGCCGACCGCGAGATCGAGCTGACCGTGCTGGGCAACGACCATCCGGGTATCGTGCGCGAGGTGACCGCCACGCTGCGCGGCCACGACCTCAGCATCGACCGCATGACGACGCACACCAGCGAGGCGGCGATGTTCGGCGGTCGCCTGTTCGAGGCGACCGTGATCGCGCGGGTTCCGGCATCCGTCGATCTGTCGGATGTGGCCGCCGATCTCGAGCGCCTGGCCGCCGAGATCCAGGTCGACGTCATCGTCGCGGAGTGACGGTGTCGGTCGGGTTCAGACCACTGTGACCAGGATGCGCTGCCAGCCGGTCGCGCCGTCGGGGGCGATCGGGGCGCGGTCCTGCACCTGCAGCCCACCGTCGCGGTTCACGGCGCGCACCGTGGCGTAGTGCGTGCCCGGGGTGGCATCCCACTCCAGCAGCCACTGCACCCACGTGTCGGTGTTCACCGGCGTCGACAGCGTCGCCTCCTGCCAGTCGCCGTCGTCGATGCTCACCTCGACGCGCTCGATGCCGACCGTCTGCGCCCACGCCACGCCCGCGAGCACCACCGTTCCCGCCTCGATGCGCGACCCGGCCTGCGGAGTGTCGATGCGCGATGCGAACTTGATGGGCGCCCGCGCGGAGTATCCCCGCGGCGTCCAGTACGCCTCGTCGGCTGCGAAGGTCGTCACCGTCAGCCGCTCGAGCCACTTCGTCGCCGAGACGTAGCCGTACAGGCCCGGCACGACCATCCGCA
>JAUHYJ010000144.1 GCA_030425785.1 Acidimicrobiia bacterium
CCGGCGAGCGTGGCTGTTCCGCGCTCGACAGGCTCGTGGCGGGCCCCGTCGGTTCGGGAGATCGCGATCAGTCGCGGCGGGTGCCGATGTCGATCGAGCCGTTGTCGGAGCTCGCGGTGATGACGTGGTCGGCGGCGTCGTCGCGATGGACGTCGATGTCGATCGAGCCGTTGTCGCTGTGGGCGTCGACGGCGTACGCGGCGTCGGGGAGCTCGATGTCGATCGGGCCGTTGTCCGTGTGGAGGTCGACGAGGTCGGGGACGTTCCGGAACGACAGCTCGATGCGACCGTTGTCGGTCCGGGCCCGAACGCCGGTCGCGTCCAGGTCCGCGGCGAGGATGGCGCCGTTGTCCGTGTGGAGGTCGATGTCGCCGGCGACCCCGCCCAGTGCGATCTCGCCGTTGTCGGTCGTCACCTCGACCGATCGGTCACTCGGCGCGGTCACGACGAAGCCCACCGAGCACGGGTCGTGCCATGCGGCGTCGCACTCGCCGTCGATGTGGAGGACGCCGTCGATCACGTCGATCGAGTAGTCGGCGTCGCCCGCGTCGGCTTCGCGCATGACGACGTCGATCTCGATGACGTCGACCGAGTCGGCCGATCCGGCCCCCACGATGTCGACGCGACCGTTGTCGGTCCCGATGTCGATCGTCGTGACGTCGTCGGCGGGGACCGTCTCGGACTCGACCCGGCGGGTCACGTCATCACCGAACCGGATCGACGCGTCGCAACCCGTGGCGACCATGGCCGCGATCGAGACGAAGACGATGGTGGGCAGGGGCGCGAGGCTGAGCACGGACATGGCTCCATCGTCGGTGCCGGCGGCACCTGCTGCGATGGAGACAGCGGGCATCTGCGGGGTGGGGTTGTCCCCACCCTCCCGTGCAGCTTCGGCGGCGGCAGGTGACGTGGGAGACTGGGTGCCATGGCGACGGCGGACGAGCTGATCGAGCGGCTCCGGCTGCAACCGCATCCCGAGGGCGGCCACTACGCCGAGACGTGGCGTGGCCCCGATCGCGGCGACGGGCGGGCGACCGCATCGGCGATCCACTTCCTGCTCCGCGACGGGGAACGCTCGCACTGGCACCGGGTCGACGCCCCCGAGATCTGGCTCCACCACGCGGGTGCCCCGCTGCGTCTGTCGGTCGGTGACGCCGACGTCGTGCTCGGTGACGACGTCGCAGCCGGTGAGCAGCCCCAGGTGGTCGTGCCGGCGCACGCGTGGCAGGCGGCCGAGTCGACGGGGGCGTGGTCGCTCGTGTCGTGTGTCGTCGCGCCGGCGTTCGAGTTCGACCACTTCGAACTGGCGCCGCCGGGTTGGGAGCCGCCCGAGCGCCGTTCCGGGGAACGCACTCCGTGATCGGCGGCGTCTCGAAGCTGCGCCGCGCGGTGGTGATCGCCACGATCGCCGGCACGACCGGGCTCACGGCGCTCGGCGTGTTGGGCGGCGGCGTCCACCCGGAGCGCTACGACCAGTGGCAGTCGGTCGTCGGACCGGCCGGGGCCGACGGCGTGCGCGTCACCGACACCTTCGACCAAGACTTCGGGACGAACGACCGCCGCGGCCACGAGCGGTACATCCCGCACGACTACGGCGCCCCGATCGACGTCGTCGTGTCGTCGCCCGACGCTCCCGACCGCCTGTTCGTCGACGACTTCGGCGATCAGACCCGGATCCGCGTCGGCGAACCGGACGTCACGATCAGCGGGCAGCACCGCTACACCATCGCCTACACCCTGCCGGACGCGTTCGTCAGCGGCGGGGTGCTGTCGCTCGACGTGCTCGCTCCCGACGACCCGGAGATCGACCGCTTCGAGCTGATCGTGACGGGCTTCGTGCTGCGCGATCCCGTGTGCCTCGTCGGGTCGTCGGGCAGCGACGAGCAGTGCGAGGTCGTCGAGTCGCGCGACGGCTGGTTCCGCGCGGTCGTGGAGCCCGTCGAGTCCGGCGCGGGCATCACGGTCGAAGGTGACATCGTCGACGTGGTCGAGCCCGAGACGGTCGCCGCACCGCCGCTTCCCGAGCGGCGCGACGACGGTGGTCGATGGTGGAAGGCCTTGACGATCGGCGGGCTGGGCGCCGTCGGCGCCGGCGCGGTCCTGCAGTGGGCGCGCCGTCGCGGGCGGAACGAGGTGTTCGCCGGCGGCGCGGCCGACGCGGCGTTCGGCAGCCTCCCGCCGCCGGGGGTCGACGTCGCACCGCCGCCGATCGAGCTCGTGGCCGACGACCGGATGGACGAGCTCGCCACGATCGAGTTCGTCCCACCCGACGGCATCGAGCCGTGGGAGGCGTCGGTGCTGCTGCGCGAGCGGGTGGACACCCAGACCGTCGAGGCGTGGCTGTCCGGTCTGGCCGGCCACGAGGCGATCGAGCTCGCCGAGGCCGGCGACCAGCTCGAGATCTCGACCGGGCCGCGCCTCGACCAGCTCGACGAGCGCGACGCCGCCTTGCTGACCCGGCTGCTCGGCGGCCGCGACTCGTACACGACGACCGGCACGTACGACTCGAAGTTCGCCTCCGCGTGGTCGGCGATCTCGACGGCGCAGCGCGACCGGATCGCACAGAGCGGCTGGTGGAAGCACCTGCCGCCGGGGTCGGGGCTGTCGCCGAGCCGGAGCGGCTCGCCGTTCGGCCTCATCACGATGGGGGTGTTCCTGTTCTTCATGTTCGGCAGCGCCGGCGCCTCCCTGGTCGGCGCCTTCCGGTCGTGGCCATGGGCCATCGCGATCGGTCTGCTCGTGCCGGCCGTCGTCGCCTTCTTCATGTATCGGGCCCTGTTGCCGGCGCGCAGCGCCCAGGGTTCGGCGCTCGCACTACGGACCGAGTCGTTCCGCCGGTTCCTGCACGCGAGCGAGGCCCAACACGTCGAGTGGGCGTGGTCGCAGGGTCTGCTGCGCGAGTACTCGGGGTGGGCGGTCGCGCTCGGCGAGGCCGACGCGTGGTCGTCGGCCCTCGATCGGGCGAACGTACCGCCACCTGCGCGAGCGGCTGCCGGCCCGATCATCGTCCACCGACGCGGGTCGGCGATCCGGACGCAACGGACGCAGCCCCAACAGTCGGGTGGCGGCAGCGGCGGGCGCGGTGGCGGGTTCCGCAGCGGTTCGGTCGGCGGTGGCGGTGGTGGCAGCTCCCGCGGCTCGTGGTGACCGGCCGCCCACCTGCTAGCACTGCCCCATGCAGCTCGGAGCGGTCATCCCCCACCACGAGATCGGTACCGACCCTGGCGCGATCCGGGCGTTCGCGCAGGGTGCCGAAGAGCTCGGTGTCACCCACCTGCTGATCTACGACCACGTCGTGGGCGTCGATCGCAACCGCCCCGGCGGCTTCGAGGGCCCGTACGACTCGAACACGGCGTTCCACGAGCCGATGGTGCTGTTCGGCTTCCTGGCGGCGTGCACGACCACCGTCGACCTCGTCACCGCGATCCTCATCCTGCCCCAACGCCAGACCGTGCTGGTGGCCAAGCAGGCGGCCGAGCTCGCGATCCTGTCGGGCAACCGGTTCAAGCTCGGCGTCGGCGTCGGGTGGAACACCGTCGAGTACGACGCGCTCGGCGAGGAGTTCGGCAACCGCGGCAGGCGACAGGAGGAACAGGTCGAGCTGATGCGTCGGCTGTGGACCGAGGACGTGTTCAGCTATGCCGGCGAGTACCACCGGTTCGAGCATGCGAGCATCCTGCCGCGTCCGACTCAGCCGGTGCCGGTGTTGTTCGGCGGCTCCGCGCCGGCCCTGCTCGACCGGTGCGCCCGGTTGGGCGACGGGTGGCTCCCGCTCGGCAGCCCGAACGACAAGTCGGCCGACCGGGTGGCCGAGCTGCGACGACTCCGTGAGGCGGCCGGTCTGCCCTGGGACGGCTTCGAGATCCGGGCGCAGGCGCAGTACGGCGGCGGCACGCCGGAGCGGTGGCGCTCGCACGCCGAGCGGTGGGCCGACCTCGGCGCCACCCACCTCGCCGTGGCGACCCACAACGCCGGCGACACCGACGTCGACGGGCACCTGGCCCGCATCGTCGAGTACCGCGACGCCGTCGACGGCATCGTCGCACCGCGCTGATGCCCTGGCGCGTCACCGGCATGTGACCTCCAGCCCTGGTCGGTGGTGTCGGCCGGGCGCACGCTGGAAACATGACAACCACGACCCGCCACTGGGACGTGCGGCTCGAGCTCGTCGAGGACGTGGAGCACTGTGAAGTGATCGCGCACCTCGACGCCGGCGACCGCAGCCTGTCGGGTATCGGCCGTTCTCGGCGCAACCCCGCCGACCCGACCGTGCCGCAGATCGGCGAGGAGCTGGCGACGGCTCGTGCCCTGCACGATCTCGCACACCATCTCAGCCAGGACGCCTGGCGCATGATCGAGGAGTTCGAACCCGACAGCTGACGGCTGGGGCGAGCCCTCGAACGCTTCAAGCGCGGCCGCCCAGCGGCCGATAGACGAGGCGCATGGCCACAACCCGCCGGCTTCGGCTGCCCGGGATCCGAGCGTTGCTGCTCGGCGTCACGGCGCTGTCGCTCGTCCCGATCCTGATCCTCGTCCGCTCCGACCTCGCCTCGTCGTCGGAGCAGTTCGAGGGTGCCCGCGAGGCGGCCGAACACGTCGAACACACCGACGCCTGGTTGCGGTTGACCGCGGGCATGAGCGGCGAGATCAGCACCGCCGTCGCACAGCTCGAAGCCCAGGCGGTCCCCCCGGTGCTCCAGGCCGCGCTCGGGATCGAGTTCGAGCCGGCGGTGATCGAGGCGCGCGCCGAGGTCGACCGTCAGCTCGCCCGACTCGACGCCGACGACATCCGCGAGGCGGTCTCGGACGTGCGGGCACGCGTCGACGCCGGCGAGCTCACGACCGAACAGATGCTGGTCGAGATGTTCATGATTCGCGACCGCGTGGAGATGGCCGCGAGCCGCGAGCGCGCCGTGCTCATCGAGACGCTGGGCGGGCTCGACGGCGCCGCGGAGGTACTCCGGTCGATCGAGGTCGCGCGCGCGGCCGCTCTGGTGACGGTGTTCACGAACGACGAGATGACGCGGTGGGCCCGGATCGCCGCGCCGTTCGGCACGCCGACCCCGGCGGAGATCCGTGCCTTCACCGACGCAACGACCCGGCGCCACGGCGCGGTGGCCGACCTGGAGGCGTTGCTCCTGCCCGGCAGCGAGATCGAGCAGTCATGGCATTCGATCCGAGCCGACCCCGATCACGTGATGGTCCGCCAGACCTACGTCGACACGCTGGTCGAGCTCGACCTCCGGTCGAGCGGCGCGGATGGTGGAACCGACGATGCTCAACTGGCCGAGTTCCTCGAGCGGATCGACTTCACCCTCGAGACCGTCGAGGCCCTCGTGAGCACGAACATCCGGACCTACGAGCTGTTCGAGACGACGATGGACGATGCTGCGGCGGCGAACGAGGAACTGGTCGCAGCGGCGCAGTCCCAGCGCGTCGACATGCTGTGGACGTTCGGCCTGCTCGCAGTGATGGCGGCGTTCGTCTGGCTCGTGCTGGCCCGCATCATCGCGCGGCCGATCGCCCGGTTGGGCGAGGTGGTCGACGCGGCGGGCGACGGCGACCTGGGCCGTCGCGCCGACGTGGCCGGGCCGCGCGAAGTGCGCGAGACGGCTGCCGCGTTGAACCATGCGCTCGACACGATGCAGCACGTCGAAGCGCAAGCGATCGCACTGGCCGACGAACGGCTCGACGATCCGGCGCTCGCCGCGTCCGGGCCCGGCCAGCTCGGCGCCTCGCTCCAGGCTGCGGTCGAGCGGCTGACCACCACGCTGAACGAGCGCGAGGAGTTCCGGCGCCAGCTCGCGCACGAGGCGTCGCACGACGGCCTGACGATGCTGCCGAACCGCAACGCGATCCTCGGCCGGCTCGACGCCGCATTGGCGCGGGCGGCTCGGTCGGAGACATCGATCGCGCTGCTCTTCCTCGATCTCGACGACTTCAAGTCGGTCAACGACGTCCACGGCCACGCCGCCGGCGATGCGTTCCTGCGCTCGATCGCCGAACGGATCGGCATGGCGGTCCGCCGCGGTGACCAGGTCGGTCGCATCGGCGGCGACGAGTTCGTCGTCGTCGCCGAGCCGGTCGCCGACCTCGACACCGCGATCGAGCTGGCGGAGCGGATTCGTGCGGCGGTCGCCGAGCCACTGTCGATCGCCGGTGCTCCGATCGAGCCGAGCATCAGCATCGGCGTGGCGATGGCCGACGGGGTCGGCCTGACGGCCGAGGAGATCGTCCGCGACGCCGACCTCGCCGTCTACCGTGCGAAGGATCTCGGCCGGAACCGCGTCGAGGTGTGTGACGAAGACCTGCGCCAGCAGATGACCGATCGCAAGCAGAGCGAGGTCGCCATCCGCGACGGCCTCGACCGGCGCGAGTTCGTGCTCCACTTCCAGCCGATCGTGTCGGCCGGGAACGGCGCGCTGACGATGCTCGAGGCACTGGTGCGATGGGACCGTCCCGGGTCGGGTCAGCTGTCGCCGGCCGAGTTCATCCCGGTCGCCGAGCGCAGCGACCTGATCATCGCGCTCGATCGCTACGTGCTCGACCGGGCACTCGAGCAGATCGTCGAATGGGACGGTGCCGGCCGGTTCGTCGACGTCCCGGTCTCGGTCAACGTGTCCAGCCGTCATCTGTCGAGCGGGGGACTCGCCGACGACGTCGAGGAGCGTCTCGTGCGGACCGGCGTCGACCCGACGCGGCTCGTCATCGAGATCACCGAGACCGCCCTGATGGACCACATCGAGCCGGTCAACGACGACCTGGTCCGCCTGCGCGAGCTCGGTGTCCGGGTGGCGCTCGACGACTTCGGGACCGGCTACATGTCGCTGGCGACGCTGCGCCATCTGCACGTCGACGTGCTGAAGATCGACCGCAGCTTCGTCAATTGCCTCGATCGCTCGACGGAGCGTTCGTTGGTCGAGCTGATGGTGAACACGGGTCACCTGCTCGGCGTCGACGTCACGGCGGAGGGTGTCGAGACCGCCAGCCAGCAGTCGGCCCTGATCGAGATGGGCTGCGATCGGTTGCAGGGCTTCCTGTTCAGCCGTCCCGTGGCTGCGGCCGACCTCGATGCTGCGTCGCTCGGCGGCGCGGCACCGTGCTCGCGGTAGCCATCGCCCCGTCGCCCGGGAACCGGGCAGAGCGTCAGGCGGTGAGTCAGGCGGTGAGTCAGGTGGTGACGACGCCGCTGTCGCCGAGGTCGGGGTCGTGATCGGTCGCGACCGACTTCACCATCTCGACGACCTGCGCCAGACGGTTCGGTGCGGTCCAGTACGACCAGGCCCTGGCGTGCACGTGCATGACGACCGCGTCGGACGGGTCGTCGAAGAACTGCGCCGACATCGTGTCCCAGTACTCGTCGACCGCGCTGCGGTCGTCGACGTACTCGGCGGTGCCGGAGACGGACACCCACGTGCGCCCGTCGTCGACGATCGCGACGTCGACCCACTGGTGCTGGGCGACCCAACCGGCGTCGCGCCCGATGAGGAAGACGACGTCGCCGTCGTCGGTGACGCGTTGGATGGTCAGCGGTCGCGAGCTGAGTGCTCCGTTCGCTTCGGGTGTCGACACCATCGCGATGCGTACGCCGTCGACGCGGTCGCGGAGATCGTCCAGAGTCAGTGCTTCCTGCATGCCGACGTGTACCCCGTCGGTCGGGCCGCGAACCGCGGTGCGCCCGCGGCGTCGCTCAGGTCGCGCGGTACGAGCCGGGCTCGACCTCTTCGGCCTCACCGCGCACGAGCATCCGCTGCACGTGCATGGCGGCGCAGCGCCGCTCGACGTTGTCGGCGAACACGTGGTCGACGTGCGGTCGGTAGATGAAGCGGTGTTGCACCATGTCGTCGATCGTGCGCGGTTCGGCGAGGAACTCGAGCATCGCCTGGTGACGACGCGGGATGACGGCGTGGAAGGTGTCGAGCAGATCGAGGAACGCCTCGCGCCCTTCGATGACGCCGCGGTGGTGGAACGTGACGTAGTACTCGGCGTGCTCGTCGCGCACCTGCACGAGAGATTCCTCGAACTGGTCGAGGTCGCTCCACACGTCGCCGTAGTACGGGCCGAAGCCGGTCAGGTCGATGTCGGACAGGAAGAACACGCCGTCGATCCGCGTCTTCGGCGGCTACATCGCCGAAAAGCTGATCGTCGAGGACGGCCGCGTCTGCGGCGTCGAGGTGCTTGACGAATCCGGCGGCACGGACGC
>JAUHYJ010000825.1 GCA_030425785.1 Acidimicrobiia bacterium
CCGGCGACTGGATCCGCGCCGGCGACGTCGAGGGCGTGGTGGTCGACATCAACTGGCGGGCGACGAGAATACGGGACCGCGACGGCGACATGCTCATCGTGCCGAACGGCCAACTCGCGAACGCCACGGTGGTGAACTACACCTCGCCCGACCGGTTCCATCGCGTGTCGGTCCAACTCCAGGTGGCCTTCGTCAACTCCCCGACCGCGGCGAGGGAGATGCTCCTCAGCGCAGCGAAGGCGACCCCTGGCGTGAGATCGGATCCGCCGCCCGATGTCCGTGTCGTGCAGATCGATGACCCACTGATGGGGTACGCGGTCGACATGTGGATCGACGACTACGCGATCGCTCCGCGTGTGAGGAGCGAGTTCGGCGCTCTGGTCTGGTACCACTCGCACCGTCACGGCGTCCCGCTGCCCAGTCCCGCCCAGGACCTGTTCATCCACGAGGGCGACACGCCGCCTCCCGCGCTCGTGACCCCCGACGAGATTCGCGCCGGGCTGCGCCGCAGCGTTGTCCTGGCGGAGCTTCCCGACCTCGATCTCGAGCGGATGGCGGACTCGGTGCGCGCAGCCGGATACGGCATCGGCGAAGTCATCGCCGACTCACGGACACCGACGGGTTCGCTCTCGGTGCTTTCCTCGGGCAGAGCGCAACTGGTCCTTGCCGACGACGGCGCGCCGGAAGTGGTGATCGCCGACCTCGCGGCCGGTGACCTCGTCGGCCTCCTGATCAACGACGCGCCCGACGGCCACGTCGTGGTGCTCAGGGCGCTGACGGATTGCACGCTGCTGCACCTCGATGCCGAGGTGGCCGGCGAGATGAGCGGTCGGCACGTGCAGCTGAGCGCCGCCGTGAACCGCACCGTGTCGATCCGACGACGTCGTGTCGAGCGGATCGTGCACCAACGCGACCGGGGTGACACGACGCACGCATCCGACGCGTCGGACCGGAAGGACGGAGAGGCGTGATCTCGGGGGTTTCGAACCAAGGGCGTCGGCCCCGAACGCTCAGCCAGCGGCTCGCGCGCCTCCTGGTGGTCGTGGCGTTCACATCGGTCGCGACCATCGGCGGTCTGAACTACTTCGGCTCGCGCCTCCTTCTCGACACCGGCACCCGCGAAGTGTTGGCCGCCATCGGTTCGTCGCAGGCCCACAGCATCGAGACCGGCGCCCAACGTCTCGCCAACCAGGTGTCGGCCGCGGCCGCCGACGGTTCCGTGGCGGCGCTGACGGCCGAGCTCTCCGACGCCTTCGCCGAGCTCGAGGGCAACGGACTCTCCGATACCCAGCGAGATGAGCTCGACCGTTTCTACGACGAGCGCGTGGTGGAGCCGCTCAGGGAGCTCGATCTGGCGCCGGGCGCCGTCGGCGAGCTTCGTCCCGACAGCGACGCCGGTTCCTATCTGCACTACCACTACGTGATGCCCGTGGCCGGCGGTGAGATCACGGCAGCGGAACTCACCGATGCCGGCGACGAGTCACGGTACAGCCGGGTACACGCCGTCGCCCACTCGAATCTGACACGCCTCGCGGAGGCCTTGGGTGCAAACGACATCCTGTTGATCGACGTCGACGGCAACGTGGTCTACTCGACCCGCAAGTACGTCGATCTCGGCGTCGACCTCGACGACACCGGGTATTACCAGGGGACCCGGCTCAGCGAGGCCACCACCGACCGGCTTCCGTCGGTCGGTGGTGGCCTCGC
>JAUHYJ010000826.1 GCA_030425785.1 Acidimicrobiia bacterium
CACCCCTACAGCCCGTCCACCCGTCAGACGCTGGAGCCCGTGCCGCCCGTGCCGCACGCCACGTTCGAGGACACGTTCAAGTAAGGACCCTGGCCATGGCCACGCACAACTCCCTCTTCGCCGACAAGGACGTCCGCCGCACCGACAGCGGGCTCGCCGTCTCGGTGCAACTGCCCTGGTACCGCAGCCTCTGGCTGTCGGCCGTCGACGACGTCGCCGCCACCGTCAACGGCGAGCCGATCGCGAAGGACCGGCTCCGGTTCGTTCTGCAGGGTCGCGAGTACCGCGTCGATGAGCTGCCCGAGCAGTCCGAGACGCTCTGGTTCGTCGCCGACCGGCCCGACGTTCTCATCGACCTGGGCCGCGCGCCCGAGGTCGGCGAGAAGCTCACCGTCGAGGTCGTCCTCACCATGCGCCTGCTCTACATGCAGATCATGCCCGGCGTCGACGGCGGCCCCGGCCGCTACGTCACCAACCGCGTCCCGGTCGAGCGTGAGGTCGTGCTCGCATGACCCGCCCGCTTCGGGTCGCCATGATCGGCTACGGCTTCATGGGGTCGGCGCACTCGGTGGGGTGGCGGCAGGCGCCACGCATGTTCGATCTGCCGGCGGGCGTCGAGATGGCCGTGATCGTGGGTCGCAACGTGGGTGCCGTGGCCGAGGCTGCGGACACGTGGGGCTGGGCGGAGTCGGCGACCGATTGGCGTGAGGTGATCGCGCGGGACGACATCGACATCGTGGATGTCGTGACCCCGGGTGACTCGCACGCCGAGATCGCGATCGCCGCCCTCGAAGCCGGCAAGCACGTGCTGTGCGAGAAGCCGCTGGCGAACTCGGTGGCCGAGGCGGAGGCGATGGCGGATGCCGCGGCCCGCGCTGCGGAGCGGGGTCAGGTCGCGATGGTCGGGTTCACGTACCGTCGTGTGCCGGCGGTGACGCATCTGCGGGACATGATCGCGCAGGGCGCGATCGGCCGGGTGCAGCAGGTGCGGGCCGCGTACCGGCAGGACTGGCTCGTCGACCCGGAGGGCCCGCTCACCTGGCGTCTCACCAAGGAGACCGCCGGGTCGGGGGCGCTGGGCGACATCGGCGCGCACATCGTCGACATGACCCAGTTCGTCACCGGGCAGAACGTCGAGGCGGTGTCGGGCACGATCGAGACGATCGTGAAGCGGCGCCCGCTGCTGGGCGAGCGTGTCGGGCTGCTCGGCACCGCGACCGAGGAGTACGGCGACGTCACCGTCGACGACGCGGCCCTGTTCACCGGTCGCCTCTCCGACGGTGCGCTGGTCTCGTTCGAGGCGACGCGGTTCGCGACCGGCCGCAAGAATGCGCTCACTCTCGAGGTGTCGGGCGACAAGGGCGCGCTGCGGTTCGACCTGGAAGACCTCAACGCGCTGCAGTACTACGACCGCACCGCACCGGCCGACCGGCAGGGGTTCACGAAGATCCTCGTCACCGACGCCGACCACCCGTACGTGTCGGCGTGGTGGCCGGCGGGGCACATGCTCGGGTACGAGCACGGCTTCAGCCATCAGGTCGTCGACCTCGTCACCGGCATCGCGACCGGCACGGCCCCGCATCCCACGTTCGCCGAGGGGCTGAACGTCCAGCGCGTACTCGACGCCGTCGAACGCTCAAGCGCGAACGACTCGGCCTGGACCCGCGCCACGGCGCCGGTTCCGGCATCCTGACAAACACCCA
>JAUHYJ010000145.1 GCA_030425785.1 Acidimicrobiia bacterium
GACGGCGTCGTCGATCGCGCCGTTGCGGGTGTGGATGTCGGTGTGGCCGAGCTCGTACTTCGACACGCTGCCGAGTCCGGCCTGCTCGACGAGCGCCGGCCCGGCGATCATCATCTGCGAGGTGTCGCGCACCATCACCGAATAGTGGGACGCGACCGCCCGAGCCGCACCGAACCCGGCGACGGAGCCGAGCACGAGCGACACCGACGGCGCGATGTTGAGGTGGTCGACGACGGTGTGCCACCCCGGCAGCACCGGGATGTACGTCCGGCCGGCCTGTTCGATCGTCTTGACCGAGCCGCCGCCGGACATGCCGTCGAGCAGGCGCACGTGCGGGAGCCGCATCTCGGCGGCGACCGCCTCGGACGCCTCGCGCTTGGCCGAGATCGAGGCGTCGTTCGACCCGCCGCGGACGGTGAAGTCGTCACCCGACACGACCGCCGGCCGCCCGTCGAGCTCGGCGATGCCGTAGACGAAGTTCGACGGCGTGAACTCGATCAGATTGCCGTCGTCGTCGTAGCGGGCGACACCGGCCGTCTTGCCGATCTCCCAGAAGCTCCCGGCGTCGACGATGCGGTCGATCCGTTCCCGCACGGTGAACTTGCCGAAGTGGTGCTGGCGTTCGACCTTGTCGGCGCCGCCGAGCTGCTCGGCGAGGCACTCGCGCCGGTGCAGTTCGTCGAGTTCGGGCTCCCAGGTCACGTCACGCCCGCTTCAGATCGGTCACGAGTCCGCCGCTCGCGCGAGCGAGGTCGGCAGGGGCGAGCGGGAACACGTCGTGCCAGGTGCCGGCGGCGGCCCAGACGATGTCGTGGTCGAGCAGGTCGGGGTCGACGAACACGCGCAGTTCGGTGTCGTGGCCGAACGGTGGTACACCGCCGATCGGGAAGCCGGTGACGCGACGGACGGTGTCGGCGTCGACACGCTCGCACCGCGCTCCCCCGGCCGCGGCGGCGAGCTTGCGTTCGTCGAGCTGGTTGGCGCCGCTCACGTAGGCCAGCACCACCTCGCCGTCGACACCGAAGATCAGGCTCTTGACGATCTGCCCGACGTCGCACCCGACCGCGGCTGCTGCGTCAGCCGCCGTCTTGGCGCCCTCGGCCTGGTGGACCGGCTCGACGACCACGCCGGCGGCTCGCCCGGCCTCGATCACCTTGATGACGTTGCGGTGCCAGTCGCTCATGACCCGCCGACCGTAGCCCGCAACCCGCCGACCGGCACGGCCCGCTCCCACACCTTCGCGAACCCGAGCAGCTCGACGTCGCTGCGCGGCCGCCCGACGAACTGCACACCGACCGGCAGACCGTCGGGCGTGAACGCGGCCGGCATCGACACCGCCGGGCAACCGGTGAGCGTGATGTCGCTGCACGTGCGCATCCAGTCGATGTAGGTGTCCATGGCGGTGCCGTCGACCTCGCGCGGCCAGTCGAGCTCGACGTCGAACGGCACGACCTGGGATGTCGGCAGGGCGAGCACGTCGTACCGCTCGAAGAAGGCACGCACGCGCTCGACCAGGTCGGCGTGAGCGGCCGCCGCCCGTGCGTGGTCGACGAGGGAGTGCGAGCGCGCCGACTCGATGTTCCATCGCACCGTGTCCTTCAGCTGCTGGGGCGACCGGTCGTACCACGCGCCGGCGCTGATCTCGAAGTGCCACGCCCGGAGCGTCTGGAAGATCTCGCCGGCGTCGTGCAGATCGGGCCGATCGGACGTGACCTCGGCGCCCAGCTCGGTGAGCCGATCGGGCACGAACGACAGCGCGTCGCGCACCGCGTCGTCGACCGGCAGGCCGAGGTCGGGGGTCCAGGCGATGCGGGCACCGGCCAGCGACTCGGCCGTCTCCGCGAGCACCGCGGTGAACGCCGAGCCGGGTTCGGGGAGCGAGATCGGAACGCGCGGGTCGGGCCCGGCCACGACGCTCATCTGGAGTGCGAGATCGTCGACCGATCGCGCCATGGCACCGGACGTGCCGAGGCCCGACCACGGGGTGCGCGTCGGCCACGAGGGGACGCGACCGAACGACGGCCTGAGGCCCACGATGTTGCAGAACGAGGCCGGGTTGCGCAGCGATCCACCCATGTCGGACCCGTCCGCGATCGCCGTCATGCCCGTCGCGAGCGCGACGGCTGCCCCACCGCTCGACCCACCGCACGTCCGGCCGATGTCGTACGGGTTGCGGGTGGCGCCGAACACCGTGTTGAAGGTCTGCGACCCGGCGCCGAACTCCGGCGTGTTCGTCTTGCCGATCGTGACCGCGCCAGCGGCTCGCAGGCGCTGGACGACGAGACCGTCGACGTCGGGGACGAACTCGGCGAACAGCGGCGATCCCATGGTGGTCCGGATGCCGGCCGTGAGCTCGAGGTCCTTGTGGGCGATGGGCAGTCCGTGGAGCGGCCCGATCTCGTCACCGCGTGCGATCGCCGCATCGGCCTCGGCGGCCCACGCCTCGGCCGACTCGGGTACGAGGGTGACGACCGCGTTCACGGTCGGGTTGACGTCGTCGATCCGCTCGAGCGATGCGGCGAGCAGTTCCCGTGCCGACAGCTCGCGCCGACGGATCATCGCCGCCAACTCGACCGCCGAGCGTTCCCAGAGCTCGGTCACGTCGCACCGTCCGCGGTGCGCGCCGGGGACGCGGGGCCCGACCACAGGAACGCCACCGCGCCGACGATCGAACAGCACCCCGCCACCACGTACGACGTCCGGTAGCCACCCGAGGCGTCGTGGAGCCAGCCGAGGAGCAGCGGCCCGCCGGCCGTGCCGACCAGGCCGTAGAGCTGGGCCCGGCTGTAGATACGCGGGTAGTCGCGCACGCCGAACCGCTCGGCGATCAGCAGCGGCTGCAACATCAAGATGTTGCCGATCGTCGCGCCGAACAGGACGATCCAGGCGAAGAGCGCCGAGGTCGAACCGGCGAACGCGAGCCCGACCATCGCGAGGGTCTGGAGCATCGCGAGCGTCGCGGTGAACGCGATCATGGGCACCGAGGCCACGACGCGCCCGCCGATGAGCCGCGCCACGACCGAGGTCGCGGCGAGCACGAGCGTCGCGAGCGCGGCCGTGTCGGCCGTGGTGCGCTCTTCGACCAGCTTGACGAGCTGCTGGATGCCGCCGACCTGCGAGCCGAGCGCGAGCACGTAGCCGAGCGTGACGCCGAGGAAGAAGCGACTCGCGACCGCCTCGCGGAACGGCGTGCCCTCGGCGAGGACGGGGGCGGCGCCGGGCGCAGCGCGTTCGCCGTCGGGGCGCCAGCCGAGCGGCGCCGGGTCGGGCACGACCAGGAACCAGGTGACCGGCACGATGCCCACCACGAAGACGAGACCCAGCCACGGTGTGCCGGACTCGAGGCCTTGCCGATCGAGGAGCCACTTGGCGGCGGGCGTGATGAGGATGCCGCCGGCCGAGAGCCCCGTCGACGCCACCGACAGCGCCACGCCGCGTCGGCGATGGAACCATCGCGTCACGACCGTCGTCATCGGCACCAGCCCGGCGAGCGCCCAACCGGTCGCGAACACGCCGTACACGACGAACAGCTGCCACTTCGCCGTCACCTGGCCGAGCAGGCCGAGCGCGATGCCGCCGACGAGCCCGCCGACCATCACGACGACGCGCACGTCGTAGCGGGCGATCAGGCGCGCGGCTCCGACGCCGACGACACCACCGACGAAGAAGAACCAGGTGGTCGCGAGCGAGATCGACGAGACGTCCCAGCCGCGTTCCTTGCTGAGCGCGTTGAGATAGACCGCCAGCCCGTAGAACCCGAGACCCGACGACGTGGTGAGCACCGTGAAGCACCCGGCGACGACCCACCAACCGGGGAAGCGATCGCCCCACCGAGACGGTCGCGCCGCGTCTCTCAGCGGGTTCTCAGCCTCCGGGGTCACGGCCGAACCGTACCGATCCGGGCGTCGATATCGTGAACCGCACGATGTTCACCAACACGATGAAGACCGGTGTCCTCCTGGCTGGCATGGGCGGTCTGATCGTCGCCGTCGCCGGCATCCTGGGCGGTGGCTCGAGCGGATCGCTCGTCATCGGCCTCGTCCTGGCGCTCGTCATGGTGGGCGGCTCGTACTGGTTCAGCGACAAGCTCGCCCTCAAGGCCGGCGGCGCACAGCCGATCACCCGCGAGCAGGCACCCGAGTTCTACGACATGGTCGCCCGGTTGGCCGAGCGGGCGAACCTGCCGATGCCCACGGTGGCGATCTCCCCCAGTCCGCAGCCGAACGCGTTCGCCACGGGACGCAACCCGAACCACGCCGTCGTGTGCGCGACCCAGGGCCTGTTGCAGCACCTGACCCGCGACGAGGTCGAAGGCGTGATGGCGCACGAGCTCATGCACGTCAAGCATCGCGACATCCTCATCGGGTCGGTGGCGGCGGCCATCGCCACCGCGATCTCGTTCATGGCGCAGATGGCGATGTTCTCGTCGATGTTCGGCGGGCGCGACCGCCGCGAGGGCAGCAACCCGATCGCGATGCTCGCCGTCGCGCTGTTGGCGCCGATCGCGGCGTCGCTCATCCAGATGGCCGTGTCGCGATCGCGCGAGTACGACGCCGACCGCGGCGCTGCCGAGCTGATCGGCTCGGGCGAGCCGCTGGCACGGGCGCTCGAGAAGATCGAGGTGCTCGCGAAGCGTTCACCGATGGCGATCCAGCCGGCGCAGGCGTCCCACTACATCCACAACCCGCTCGCCGAGGCCCGATCGAGCCACGGTGAGGGCGGTGGGATGGCCAAGCTGTTCAGCACGCACCCGCCGACGCAGGAACGCATCCGCCGTCTCCGCTCGATCTGAGCGTCAGCCGCCGACGGCGGGGGCGACGTCGGCCTCGGAGGCCGCGAGCCATGTCTCGAAGTCGGCGCTCGGCATCGGACGCGCCAAGAGGTACCCCTGCCCGAGCTCACATCCCAGCTGATGCAGGAACGACGCCTGGGTCGTCGTCTCGATCCCCTCGGCGACGATGCCGATCCCGAGTGCGCTCGCGAGCGCGACGATCGCACGCACGATCTCGCGCTGCTGGACGTCGACCTCGGAGCCGTGGACGAACGACCTGTCGATCTTGAGGCAGTCGATGTCGAGGCGGGTCAGGTACTGCAGGGCGGAGTACCCGGTGCCGAAGTCGTCGATCGCCAGCGACACGCCGAGCTCGCTGAGCGTCCTGAGCGAGCGGTTCACCTGCGGGATGTCGTCGAGCAGCAGGCTCTCGGTGAGCTCGAGTGTGAGCCAGCGCGGGTCGACCCCGGTCGTCGCCATCGCTTCGCGGACGGCGTCCTCGATGTCGCCGAGGGTGAACTGCCGGCTCGAGACGTTCACGGCGAACTGCAGCGGCACCGCTCGACGGGTGTTGATCACGACGGCGAGTTCGGCGACCTGCCGCAGTACCCAGCGACCGAGCGCGATGATGTCACCGGTCTGCTCGGCGATCGGGATGAACTCGTCGGGACGGACCGACCCCAGCTCGGGGTGGTCCCAGCGCAGCAGCGCCTCGGCGCCCCACACCGTCGACGTACCGCCGAGCCGGTAGATCGGCTGGAGGTGCACCGACATCTCGGTGTCCGGGTCACATGCCCGAAGCGCGTGTTCGAGCGTCGTCCGCCGCTCCATCGCCGCTCGCAGATCGCGGCGGAAGTACTCGACGTGGCCGCGACCACGTCGCTTCGCTTCGTAGAGCGCGAGGTCGGCGTGCGCCAGCAGTTCGTCGACGTCGGCACCGTCGCTCGGCAGGAAGGCGATGCCCATGCAGACGTCGACGGGCGGGACCCGAACTCCGTCGATGTGCGTGAGCGACGTGAGCTGGCTACGCGCGCGATGTGCGACGAGTGAAGCGTCGCCCGGGGTGTCGATACGCGACAGGATGACCACGAACTCGTCACCGCCGAGCCGGACCAGCAGATCATCGGGGCCGATGCACTGCCGCAGACGGTGCGCCGCCTCCTGGAGGATCCGGTCACCGAACTGGTGACCGAAGTGGTCGTTGATCGCCTTGAAGCCGTCGAGGTCGAGCAGGATCAGTGCGCCACCGTTCCCGTCGGCCCGTCGCGCCTCGATCACCTCGGGGAGGCGCTCGTAGAGCACACCGCGGCTCGCCACGCCGGTCAGGACGTCGGTGCTGGCCGCCCTCGCGAGTTCGTCCTGATGACGCAACGCCTCGGTGACGTCACGACCGATGCCGAGCACGCTCACGAGCGTGCCCTCGTTGTCGAACTCGGGGATCAGGCGGACGTCGTGCATCGTCAGGTCACCCGTGATCGGGTCGACGAACCGCTGCTGGACGTTACGAGGCAGTCCGTCGGTGATGACGTCGAGGACCGCGGGCCCGACGACGTCCGACCGGTCCCCGAGCGCCGCCACGTGGTGGCCGACCAGTTCCTCGACCGGCTGAGCGTGGAGGGTCGCCAGTGCAGGGTTGACGTAGGTCCTGACGCCGTCGGTGTCCCAGCGGGCGATGTAGTCGGTGTTGTTCTCCGCGAGCGTCCGGAACTCGCGTTCGCGTTCGGTGACCTGTTGCTGGGCCTCGATCAGCGCCGTGACGTCGTGACCGATGGTGAGCACGCTGACGAACTGACCGTCGATGTCGAATTCGGGGATGACCTGGATCTGGTGCACGACCTGCTTGCCCGTCCGATTGTTGGTCCAGCACCACTGCAGCTGCCGCGGCCCCTGGTCGGCAATGACGTCGAGGACGGCAGCCGACACACTGTCGTCCGGGTCGTCCGACGTCACGCGCCGACCGACGAGTTCCTCCGGCGATTTCCGGTAGAGGCGGGCAAGCGATCGGTTCACGTAGGTGCGGACACCATGTCGGTCGAAGCGGGAGACGTAGTCGGTGTTGTTCTCGGCCAGCGTCCGGAACTCCCGCTCGCGTTCCGCAACTCGCTGCTGCGCCAGCGCGAGGTCCGTGACGTCGCGCCCGATGGCGAGCACTCCGACCATCCGGCCGTCGGTGCCGAACTCGGGGATCACCTGCACGTGGTGCACCGCCTCGTCACCGGTCGCCGGGTCGTTCGAGCGCTGCTCGATCACGCGCGGTTCGCCCTCGCGGACGACCTCGGCGATGACATCCAACATGTCGGAGCGGTCGCCGAGCGTGTCCGCGGCCGGTTGCCCGATGAGCGCGTCCGGCGTCGTCCCGTGCATCCGGGCGAGCGCCGGGTTGACGTAGGTGCGGACACCATCGAGGTCGTAGCGGGCGATGTAGTCGGTGTTGTTCTCCGCCAGCGTCCGGAACTCTCGCTCGCGTTCCGCCGCCTCCTGCCGTGCCGACACCAGATCGGTGACGTCACGACCGATGGCGAGCACGCTGACGAACTCGCCGTCCGCGTCGAACTCCGGCACCACGCGAACGTCGTGCACCAACGGCACTCCACCCGCCGAACGGTCGACGCGGACCGTGACGCTGCGGGCCCGGCGGTCATCGATGACGCCGTGGATCGCCTCGACGACACCGGACGCGCCATCGGCCATCGCGCTCACCGACTGCCCGATCAGCTCGTCGGGCTCGACGCCGTACAGCTCGGCGAGTGCCGGGTTGACGTAGATGCGAACCCCGTCGGGGTCGTAGCGGGCGATGAAGTCGGTGTTGTTCTCCGCGAGGGAGCGGAACTCGCGCTCGCGCTCGGCGACCTGCTGCTGGGCCTCGACGAGGTCGGTGACGTTGCGTCCGATCGAGATCGCCCCGACGATCTCACCGTGCTCGTCGCGCTCGGCGCAGATCAGGACGTGGTGGAGCCGCACCGCGCCCGACGGGAGCACTTGGCGGACCTCGTGCACCGCCTGCTCGCCCGAGCTGAGCACCTGCATCAGCGTGCGCTCGTACGCCTCCACGTCGACGATGCCCGGCAGGTCGTGCTCGGTCAGCCTCGTTCCGATGTCGCCGGCGGCGTCCGGGACGATGTCGTGCAGGCGACCGCTGCTGTAGACGACACGGCCGTCGACGTCGTAGCGGAGCACGACGTCGGGGAGGTTCTCGGCGAGCGTCCGGAACTTGGTCTCCCGCTGGACGGCCTTCTGCCGAGCGGTGATGAGATCGGTCACGTCGCGGGCGATCGAGATGGCGCCGACGATGTCGCCGTCGGCGTCCCGTTCGGCGCACAGCAGGATCTGGTGCGTCCGCCGTTCGCCCGACGGCAGGCTCTGATGGATCTCGGTGACGCCGTCCTCGCCGGTCGTG
>JAUHYJ010000827.1 GCA_030425785.1 Acidimicrobiia bacterium
CAGACGAGCGCCAGGGCCGCACGCTGGTGCGCACCGCGCCGGCCGGACCGACGGCGGGCCCTTCCGCTACCACGTCGTTCACGTTCAACACCGGTGGGTGACGCGACGATTCGATGCCACGCTCGCCCCGCCACGTGCCTGGCGGCGCTGTCGATGGTCGTCGCAGCGAGCTGTGGCTCAGGCAGCCGGGCATCCGACCCGGTGACCGTGGAACCGACCCCGCCGCCGACCAGTGCCGAAGCAGCCCCGTCGACCGTCCCGGACATCACGTCGCCTCCGCCGGAGGCGATCCTCGACGCGGCGCGCCTCGACGTCGGCGCCAACGGTGCCATCGCCGTCGCCAACATCGACGGCCGGCGCGTCCGCATCGCCGTCGGCGCCGCCGACGCCGACGGGACGCCGACCGAAGCCAGCATGCGATTCCGGGCGGGGAGCGTGACCAAGACGATCACCGCCGCGCTCGTCCTCGACCAGGTCGCGCAGGGTCACGTCGGCCTCGACGACGACGTCGCGCCGATCGTCGGGCCACCGCTCCGGCCGATACCACCCGTCACCGTGAGGATGCTGCTGGAACACACGAGCGGGATCTTCGACATCGGCAACGAGGGTGACCCGATCGCCGACATCGCCGAGCTCACCGACCCCGACCTCCTCGCCGAGGTCGACGACCTCTTCGAGCGGGCAGCTCGCGGCGAACCCGTCGTCGCGTCGGCACGGCTGACCGTCGGGCTCGCCGAGACACATCCCCGGAACTTCGAGCCCGGCACGGCGTGGAGCTACAGCAACACCAACTACCAACTCGCCGGCCTGCTCATCGAGGCCGTCAGCGGCCGGCCCTTCGCCGACGTGCTGGCCCTCCGACTCGCACGTCCGCTCCAGCTGACGTCGACGTCGCTCGCCCCACACGACACGACGTCCCCGGAGTTCCGAGGCGCTGCCGTCGACCTCGACACCGGTGTGGAGATCGACCCCACCGACGACCTGTTCGCCTTCGGCAACGGCGGCAGCGGTGGCGTGCTCACGACCGCCGACGAACTCCTCACCATCATGACGGCCATCGTCCACGGATCACTGCTGCCCGACGATCTCCGATCCGAGATGCTCACCACCACGGCGCTCTCCGACCACACCTACGGCCTCGGCATCGCCCCGTACGAACTGACCTGCGGGTCCTTCTTCGGACACGAAGGCCGGGTCAACGGGACGGTCTCCCTCGCGCTCGTCCACGCCGACACACCCGACCTCGGCGTCGTCGTCACCATGAACCGCGCCGCCGACAGCCCGAACCTGCCAGCGCTCGCCGACGAACTCGTCTGCAGCCGGTGACGCTCGGCGTCTCGATCGGACCAGGAGTTCGTCGTGCCGCTGGATCACGACGTCCTGCGGAGCGTTCGTCCGGCCCGAGGCGGGGTCCGCAGCTGCGGCCGTCAGAGGCCGAGGTCGGTGCGTTCGAAGTCGGCGACGGCGTCGGGCGGGCCGTCGAGCTGCACGCGAGCCTGGGCCTGGCGGCCGTACAGGTACAGCACGAGCTCACCGATCGGTCCGCGCAGGGTGACCATCGGGTCGCCGTCCTTGGCGACGAACTCGTCGCTGCCGTCGGGTGCCAGCGTGACTCCGGTCGGCGCCTTGCGCAGCAGCATCTTGGTCGCGCGCCGCAGCGACGCGGTAAGGTCGTCCGTGAGCTCGGGGTCGAGCTCG
>JAUHYJ010000146.1 GCA_030425785.1 Acidimicrobiia bacterium
TCGTCGGCGAAGGCGCGCGCATAGGTGCGCGCCAGTACCGGGATGTCACGCTCGGTCGCCGCTCGGATCGTCACCACGGGCCGACGGTACCGCAGCCGGATCCCGCGCCGGCCAGTCGGGTCAGCCAGTCGGGTGCGACGGCAGGTCGAGCATCCAGCGCACCCCGAACCGGTCGGTGCACGAGCCGTAGTAGTCACCCCAGAACATGTCGGCCATCGGCACCAGATCGGTGCCGCCGTCGCTGAGGCGGGCGTAGAGCTCGTCAGCCTGCGCCTTGTCGTCGGGCATCAGCATGATGTGCATGTCGTTGCCCGCCGCGTACCCGGGCCCCATGCCGTCGACAACGTCGGTGCCCATCAGCAGATGACCGCCGAGAATCGGCAGGCCGATGTTCATGATCTTGTCGGCGACGCCCTCCGGCGTCGTCTCGCCGGCCGACGGCGGAACGTCGCCGTAGCGGGCGATCTCACCGACGTAGTCGGTGCCGAACACCGCTCGGTAGAACTCGAAGGCTGCTTCGGTCGTTCCGGGCAGGTTGAGATACGTGGCGACGCCGGCCATGACGGTCTCCCTCGTGACGTTGGTGGGCACGCGACCGTAGCCGAGATCGCGACGGTGTCGCCGGAGGGATCGTAGGGTCGGAGCATGACGCGGATCTCCGAGGTGTCGGCCGACGTGTTCGATCCGACCGAGCCGCTCGCCGAGCTGCACACCCACCTCGGCGGGTCGGTGCCGACACACATCCTGTGGGAGATCGCGCACGCGACCGGGGTCGCGACCGGCGTCGGCGACTACTGGGAGTTCGAGGCCAGGGTCGCCGTGCCCGACGAGGGCGTCGACGGGCTCGACCCGCTCGACGACATCTACCACCTGACCGAGCGGATCCAGTCGTCACCCGACGCGGTCGAGCGGGCGGTGCACGCGCTCATCTCGGGTGGCTACCGCAAGCAGCGGATCACGACGGTCGAGGTGCGGTTCAACCCCGCCAAGCGGAACCGGTCGGCCGAGATCGACCTCGATCACGTCGTGCTCGCGGCGTGCCGGGCCGTCGACCGCGCGGCGATCGAGTACCCGGCCGTTCGTGCGGGCGTCGTGTTGATGTGCGACCGCACGTTCAGCCCGGAGCTGAACGAGATCATCGTCGACAAAGCGATCCGCTGGAGCGACCGCGGCGTCGTCGGCATCGATCTCGGCGGGCCTCGGCCGCATCCGGGCCGGTACGACTACGCCGGCCACGCCGCCTCGTTCGCCGAGGCGCACGCCGCCGACGTCGGTGTGACGGTGCACTGCGGCGAGGACGGCGACCCGGACGAGATCGGCGAGGTGGTCGAGGCGCTGCGTCCGCACCGGATCGGCCACGGCGTGCTGGCGCACCGCGACCGCTCGGTGCTGCAAACGGTGATCGACGCCGGTGTGGTGTTCGAGTGGTGCCCGACGTCGAACCTGCGCACCGGCGTGTTCGACTCGGTCGACGAGCTCTCCGACGCCTACGGCTCGATGCTGGCGGCCGGCGCGCGGGCGACGGTGTCGACCGACGGCCCCGAGATGATGCGGACCCAGCTGCGCGACGAGTACGCGCTGCTGGTCGGCGCCGGGGTGTTCGACGCCGACGCGGCGCGGGCGGCCAACGCCCTCGCCCACGACGTCAGCTTCGCTCCCCCGGTCCGCTGAGCCTCGGTTCGGCCGTCGACGTCGTCTATGACGATGCCCCCGACGCTGTCCCCGACGCTGTCCCCGATCCCGGATGCATGGCGTTCGCACGGCCGGCTCGCTGGGTCAGGAGCCAGCGGATGCGGCCGATCGTGGCGGCGTAGTGGAACACGACGACGATCGCCAGCGCCACGCCGACCGGGACCGACCAGACGAGCGCGGTGACCAGGGCGGCGCCGAGCAGGACGTCGAGCTCGAGGCACAGGCGGACGGCGCCGGGCACGGCGATCGGCGCCTGGCCGTTCGCGCTGTGATCGTCCGGCGCCCGGAACGTGCCCCAGAGCGTCGCCGCGACGAGCGGCAGTGCGATGGCGAGGATCCAGGCGAGTGCCCCCTCGGCGACCCGCCAGCCGCTGATCGCCCAGCACACGAGCGCGGTGAGTTCGATCGCGAACCGGAGCGCAGCCTGGAACGGCGAGAGCGCCGAGTCGTGGTGGTTCTCGGTCACCGGCGACCTCAGGTCGTGAGGAACTCGACGATGCGGGCGTTGACGACGTCGGGGCGTTCGAGCTGGAGGAAGTGCCCGGCACCGTCGACGACCTCGACCGTCGCCCACGGACACATCGCCCGTGCCGACTCGGCGACCTCGGCGCCGACGCAGCCGTCGTCGCGGCCGTGCAGGTACAGCGTCGGCTGGGTCAGCTCGCCACCACCTGCGGCTTGGATCGCGTCGTACTCGGGTGTGCGTGGGCCGTCGCCGAGGGTCGCCCGGTAGTACCCGAGCGCTGCGCCGAGGTGGGCCGGGTCGCGCAGACACGCCTTGACGTGTTCGAGGTCGGTCGTGGCGTCGAAGCCCGGCGACCAGTCGCGCCAGATCATGTCGATGAACGCCAGGTCGTTCGCCGGCACCACGAGGTCGGCGAAGCGGTGCTGGAAGAAGAACATGTACCAGCTGCGCTTGAGCTGGTCGAGGTTGCCGAGGAACGCTGCGCCCATCGCGCCGCCCGGAGGCACCGCCATGCCGACGACCTTGGCCCAGCGGTCGGGTTCGCTCGCGGCGGCACCGTAGACGGCCGGCGCGCCCCAGTCGTGCCCGACGAGCACGGCGCGGCCGTCGCCGCCGAGCACGTCGTGCAACGCGTTGGCGTCGGCCGACAGCGCACCCGTCTGGTAGAGCCCGTCGTCGGGCACGCTGGTCGGCGCGTACCCGCGCATGAACGGCGCGACCGCACGGAACCCGGCGTCGGCGAGCGCCGGCAGCAGGTGCCGCCACGTGTGGGCCGAGTCGGGGAAGCCGTGCAGGCACAGCGCCAGCGGCGCGTCCGGCTCGCCGGCGTGCAGGTAGGTGAACTCGACCCCGTTGGCCGAGACGGTGTCGGTGTCAGCGCTCATGCGGCGACGCTACGGCGGCCGTCGACCTCGCCCGGCATCGGCCGGTCGACACCGTCATGGCATCGTCGTGAGATCAGCCATGGCATCGTCGTGAGATCAGCCATGACATCGTCGTGAGATCAGCCATGGCAACGTCATGAGATCGTCGTGGGGTCGTCACGGCGTCGTCGGCGGCCGGCAGGTCAGATCGGCCTGCAGGATCTCGACCAGGTCGCCGAGCGCCCCGCCCCGGCCCAGTTGGGCCGCGGCCTCGTGGTCGAGGTCGGCTTCGGCCGCGTCCGACAGCACCCAACCGAGCGGCGCCTGGATGCCCGGGTGGGCCTCGGGGACCACCCGGAACCAGCGGCCGATCTCGCGATCGCCCGACACGGCGGTGAGCGCCCCGCTGAAGACCGACGGTGAGAAGATCTCGGCGGCGATCTGCTTCGCCTCTGCCTCGCGCGAACCGCGGCTGGCCGCGGCGGCCTGGAGCGGCACGATGAGCTCGAGCGGACGGCTCGACACGCTGGCGGCGTTGAAGTCGTAGCCGTTGTCGAGCTGGACGAAGAACGGGACGATGCACGGTGGCCGGGTCGGCTGGTCGGCCTGGTCGGCGTCGCCGTCGGCACCGGTCTCGTCGTCGGACTCCGCTGCCTCGACGGCGCCGGCGGCGACGTAGGACGCGTTGTGGCGGTCGATGGTCGTCGAGATGTCGGACCACAGCTGCACGACCGAGCCGGCGCCCGAGTTGTCGATGTAGCCGCCGTCGACGACGTACGCCGGCTCGTCGAGGCCGGTGCCGGCGGTTCCGTCCTCGTTGCACCGACGGATCGGGACCCGGCCCGACGGGCTGACGAAGGGGAAGCGGGCGGAGAGCAGCGCGGCCGTGGCGAGCGTGATGTCCTGGTCGACGCACAGCGAATCGACCAGGTCGATGGTGGCGCCGAGCGGCCCGCTGTCCGACGTGTCGGCGGGGCGCGGCCGCAGGCACGTTCCGGCGGTCGGGTCGTCGGCGGTGTCCGGGTCGCCGTTGTCGAGCACGGAGGCGATGAACCGGCATCCCGAGCCGACCTCGGTGCCGTTCAGGATGAGCAGCGGCGCGCCGAGGCACCACGTCTCCCGGAGCCCCGACTGGAGCGAGACGCTGCGGCCCCCGGCCGTCTCGGACGGGTCCTCGGATGCTGCGTCGTCGTCGCCGACCGTCTCCCGGCAGCGACCCACGTCGTCGAGGGAACGCGCGGCGGGGGACGCGTCGAGCGGCGTGGACCACGCCCGCTCGAGCATCTCGCCGCGATCGACCGTCTCCTGGCCGTCGCCGTCCCACAGCATGAACGGCCGGACGAGGTCGGCGAACAGGAACCAGCCGACGGTCGGCGACAGGTAGTCCTCGGCGAGCCGGCTCCGCGCCGAGCGGCCGTCGGACGCCAACGCGTCGACGACGTACACGCCGAGTCCGAGCGAGCCGCCCGACGCACCGCTCGCGGCGAAGATGGGGTTGCACCCCTCGCCGAACCGATCGCCGATCGCCGCGTCGAGCGCCTCGAGGTTGGCAGCGGTCCAGTACGCGGCGCGGATGCCCCCACCGCTGGCCGCGACGAAGATCAGCGGCACCGCGGTCGTGCCGTCGGCGGGCTGGGCACATTCGGCCATCCATCGGTCGAGCGCGTCCTCGGGGGTCAACGCCAGACCGCGGGCGCGCGCCGGTGGTGGCTCGTCGGCGTCGACCGGCTGGTAGCCGAACTGCGCGCCGGCGGCCGTCACCGGGACGTCGTGGTAGCCGCCGCCGTCGATGACGCTCGCGAGCAGCAACCAGACGAAGAGCAGGGTGAACAGCGGTGGGTGCTCGATGCCGAACAGGCGCAGCGACCTGACGGGGGTGGTCGCGGCGCCGATGTAGGTGATGGCGGTGCCCATGACGACGAGCAGGATCGCGAACAGCAGCAGGACGCCGATCGCGCCGATGCCGCGGGCCAGGTCGATGACGCCGCCGACGCTGATCGTCTCCCACACGAGGACGTAGATGCCGACGATGGTGGCCAGGACGAGGCGGACGGCGGCGACGGCGCCGACCGGTGACCACGTGCGCAGCCAGCCGAGCCGGAGCCGCTGCTGCGTCAGGATGCCGATGAAGGCCAGGCCGATGCCGAGCGCGAACAGCGACACGTCGCCGCGGCTGTCGTCGGCGAGCGCCTCGCCGTAGATGATCAGTCCCAGCGCCGAACGGGCGACGGCGGCGCCGATCGCGATCGACACGAGCGCGCCGAGCACGTGCGCGATGACCGAGACGTCCGACGTGGACGCGACGCGCGACCTGTGCTCGTCGTCCTCGTCATGGTCCCGGGCTGGCGGTTCCTCGTCGGCACCGTCGCCGAGCAGCAGGTTCGTGCCCGACCAATCGGGGGCGAGCTTGCGCAGCGTGAGGTCCAAGATCGCGTGGAGCGCGACGAGCGAGCTGAACACGACGAGCACCCACCGCACCGTCGAACTGCTGCCGAGCGCACTCGCGAGCCAGCACAGCAGGAACAGCGCGATCGCGCCGACGATGCTGAGCCAGTGGCGCAGCTGCAGCGACGCACGCCACGTCGAGAACTGCTCCGACCGAGCCTGGACCCACGGCTTGAGCTGCTCGTCGTCGGCGGCGACGACCTCGCCGCCGCGCAGTGGCAGGCTGAGCAGCTCGAGCGCGACGTACAACCCGACCGCGACGAGCAGCCCGGGCGAGTCGAGGAACAGCCAGAAGACCAACGCGAGGGAGACGACGATCAGGGCATGCCCGACCCGACCTGCGACACGCGTCCGCCCTTCGCCGCCGACCTGTCGCACCAGCAGTTCGCCCAGCACGCGGATCGTGACACCTGCTCCGACGGCCAGCGCGACGAGGAAGACGGCCGGGACGAAGTCGAGTCGCGACGAGCCGGCATCGGCGTCGTGGTCGACGAGCGCCCGGATCGAGTCGTAGGCCTGCGGGTTCCGCAGTGCCAGGAAGATGATCAGGACGATGACGATGTTCGCCCGCATCAGCGACAGCGCCGGCAGCGTGGGGCGCGCCGAGCGGGTCCGCCACTGTGACGACGTGCGGGCCAGCGAGCCGTACGGCTCGTCCCAGCGCGCGAGCAACCCGACGGCCGGTGACGCGTCGGTTTCGGATGCGTCGTCGGCTGGCGTGGGTGCCGCGTCATCCGGGCTCGGTGCCACGAGGCCGGCCTGCGCCACCCTCCAGGTCGGGGCCGGCGCGTTCGACGATGCGGTGATCCGGTCGGCGATCGGGGCCGTGACGACCCAGACGAGGCCGGCCACGATCGCGACGAGGCCGCCCAGGAGCGTCGCCCATTTGAGCGCGCCAGTCGCCCAGTGCAGTACTGCGAGGAACTCGGTCAGGTCTGCGAGCCCGGGCCGAGACGTGGCGGTACCGGTCACGGACTGCACGGCGGCGGCGCCGGTGAAGTTCTCCGCGATGTCGAGCGCCAGGTAGATCGGCATCGCGAACTGGGTGACGGTCAGGATCGACTTGATGTTGCGAGCGCGTTCCTCGGCCGCGCCGAGCCGCCCGGCGAGCGACCTCGCGAGGACGAAGAGCAGGAGCGCGACGGCGACCGCGAACAGGGACGAGTCGATGACGACGTAGGCGATCCGGAGGTCGTGATCGTGGGGGACGACGTCACCTCGATCGGCGCCGGCGAGGAAGTCGCGCCAGGTCTCGCCCACGCTCCTGACGCGATCGGCGGCGCCGGCAGGGTTGGTCAGGGGTGCGAGGTCACCGAAGCTGCGCGGCAGGCTCCCCGGCGAGGCGAGCGAGCGCAGGGTGTTGTCGATCTCGTCGAGCAGTGCGAGCGCGATCGCGCCGATCGCGACCGCGCACAGGATCGCCCACAGCCGGAGGTGACGTGCCGCGACCACGAGCCCCCAGATCGCGACCGTCCAGAGGAGCCCGAGCGCGATGATCGCGGCCCGGGTGCCGGGGCCGACGTTCGCGCCGATGGCGATGAACACGGTCGAGGCGAACAGCGCGGCGGCGTGTGAGACGACACGCCGCGACACGCCGAGCAGCCCGCTGAGCGACGCCGCCGCGGCGGCGACCCCGATGCCGCCCATCGCGCCGCTGAGGCCCAGTTCGGCGAGGAGCGCTGCACCGATGCCGCAGAACACGCCGCCGGCGACGATCGCGATGGCAGAGAGCCGGACGTCGGCGATCTCCCGGCCGTGCAGCGTTCGGTCGCGACGGTTGGCGTCGCCGCGGGCCTCGTCCGCATCGTGTTCGTTCGGGGTCGAGGGCGGCGAGCCGTCGGCCTCGGACCGGCGCAACAGGCCGCGCGCCCGACGGGCGATGGACTCGATGATCGCCGCGACGGCGTCGATCAGGATGAGGAACGGGGCCGGCAGCCGACCGCGCACCTGCTGCGCCGCCTTGCCGACGATCACGAGGACGGTGCCGACGGCGAGCACGGCCAGCCCGACGAACTGGAGCAGGTCGAGACCGTCGGCCACCGAGACGGCGGGTTCGGCTCCGCCGCCGTGGTCGGGATCCCACGGTTGCACCCGCAGGACGATCGCGCCGGCGAGCGCGACCGCCGCGATCGCGCCGCCGTACACCGCAGCCCCGAGCGCCCACGCGGTCCGGTGGTCGTACTCCTCGGGTCGAACCTCCGACGTCGTATCGATCGACGACGCCCCGTCGTGCGCCCCGTCATATGTGGTCGTCACTGTCCGACCTCCCCTGGCCGACGACGTCGGCGCCACGCACCGATGCACGCACGGCCAACGGAGATGGTCCCACATCGGAGTCGGTGCCCGCACCCGATTTCCGACGTGCGGTGCTGACGCTCGACGGCGCCGTCGAACGGGTCACCGCTTCCCGAGCAGTGTGGGCCGAACGGCACTGGGCCACCGGAACACCGGGACGTCGCTGAACTCACCGGCCCGGCCGTCCCGCTGAGCGTCGAGCACACCGGCTGATTCGGGTGCCACCGGCCACCCGGCGAGCGTGCGTGGACCCGTCCGGATCACCTCGCCCCGGCCGTCGCCGGGATCGGCCGGGTCCACGATGGCGAGCTCGCCGGTGGCGTAGGAGCACAGCGCCAGGCGACCGTCGGGGAGCACGGCGATCCCGGAGGGCACGCGGGTGTC
>JAUHYJ010000828.1 GCA_030425785.1 Acidimicrobiia bacterium
AGAACGAAACCGAACGTGCGTTCGTCGTTACGTGCAGGGATGCCGCGGCCGCGGCCTCGACTTCCGACGTCAGCTCGGCCCGAGGCCGAGGGCGTCGAGCTCGGCGGTGTCCAGCATCCGGGAGCGGATGATGAAGCGGTTGCCGGTCGGGCCCTCGACCGAGAACCCCGCGCCGCGGCCGGGCACGACGTCGATGGTCAGGTGCGTGTACTTCCAGTACTCGAACTGCGCCTCCGAGATGAAGACCTCGATGGGGTCATCGAGGCCGACCTCGAGCTCGCCGAGCTTCACGTCGGAGGGGCCCGTGAGGAACATGCCGACCGGGTAGCACATGGGGGCGCTGCCGTCGCAGCATCCGCCCGACTGATGGAACATCAGCGGACCGTGCTGCAGAGTCAGGGTGCGCAGCAGGGCCGCCGCGTCCCCCGACACGGCGACCCTGCTGACGGTGTGCGTGGACATCGGTCTAGAAGAAGCCCATCGCACCTTCGGCGTACGACACCAGCAGGTTCTTGGTCTGCTGGTAGTGGTCGAGCATCTTGAGGTGGTTCTCGCGGCCGATGCCCGACTGCTTGTACCCGCCGAACGCCGCGTGCGCGGGGTACTGGTGGTACGTGTTGGTCCAGACGCGACCGGCCTCGATCGCGCGCCCCGCCTTGTAGGCGATGTCGCCCGAGCGGCTCCACACGCCGGCACCGAGTCCGTAGAGGGTGTCGTTGGCGATCGAGATGCCGTCGTCGAAGTCGTCGAAGCTCGTGACCGACACGACGGGGCCGAAGATCTCCTCCTGGAAGATCCGCATGTCGTTCGTGCCCTCGAACACCGTCGGTGCGACGTAGTAGCCGCCGGACAGGTCGCCGCCGAGGTCGACGCGCTCGCCACCGGCGAGCAGCTTCGCGCCGCCCTGCTTGCCGATGTCGATGTAGCTGAGGATCTTCTCGAGCTGGTCGTTCGATGCCTGGGCACCGATCATCGTCTCGGGGTCGAGCGGGTTGCCCTGCACGATCTTGCCGACCCGCTGCAGGGCGTCGCCCATGAAGCCGTCGTAGATCGACCGCTGGATGAGCGCCCGCGACGGGCACGTGCAGACCTCGCCCTGGTTGAGCGCGAACAGCGTGAAGCCCTCGAGCGCCTTGTCGTAGTAGGCGTCGTCGGTCGAGCGCGCGACGTCCTCGAAGAAGACGTTGGCGCTCTTGCCGCCGAGCTCGAGCGTCACCGGGATGAGGTTCTGCGACGCGTACTGCATGATGAGGCGTCCGGTCGTGGTCTCACCGGTGAAGGCGACCTTGCGGATGCGCTTGTGCTGCGCGAGCGGCGCGCCTGCCTCGATGCCGAACCCGTTGACGATGTTGACGACGCCCGCGGGAAGCAGGTCGCCGATGATGTCGAACAGGAACAGGATGCTCGCCGGAGTCTGCTCGGCCGGCTTGAGGACGACGCAGTTGCCGGCGGCGAGCGCCGGGGCGAGCTTCCACGTCGCCATGAGGATCGGGAAGTTCCACGGGATGATCTGGCCGACCACACCGAGCGGCTCGTGGAAGTGGTAGGCGACGGTGTCGGCGTCGAGCTGGCTCAGCGAGCCCTCCTGGGCGCGCAGCACCCCTGCGAAGTAGCGGAAGTGGTCGACGGCGAGCGGGATGTCGGCGGCGAGCGTCTCACGGACGGGCTTGCCGTTCTCCCACGTCTCGGCGACGGCG
>JAUHYJ010000147.1 GCA_030425785.1 Acidimicrobiia bacterium
AATCTGTCCAACCGCCTCGACGGGATCGTCAAGCGCCTCCGCGGCAAGGGCCGCCTCACCGAGGCCGACGTCGACGAGGTCATGAAGGAGATCCGGGCGGCGCTGCTCGAGGCCGACGTCAACGTCACCGTCGTCCGCTCGGTCGGCAACCGCATCCGCGAACACGCCATCGGCGCGACCCGCAGCCAGGCGCTCGACCCGGGCCAGCAGGTGATCAAGGCGGTCAACGACGAGCTGGTCCGCATCCTCGGCGGCGAGACGCTCAGCATCCAGTACGCGTCCAAGCCGCCGACCGTCATCCTCATGGCGGGCCTGCAGGGTTCCGGCAAGACGACCGCCACCGGCAAGCTCGCCCAGTGGTTCAAGTCGCAGGGGCGTCAGCCGCTGTTGGTCGGTGCCGACCTCCAGCGCCCGGCCGCCGTCGAGCAGCTGCGCACGCTCGGGCGCCAGGTCGACGTGCCGGTGTACTCCGACCCCGAGGATCCGGTCCTCACGGCGTTCGAGGGGGTCGAGGAGGCCAAGCGCCTCGGACGCGACGTCGTGATCGTCGACACCGCCGGCCGCCTGTCGATCGACGCCGAGATGATGGAGCAGGTGCGTCTGATCTCGGGCGCCGTCTCGCCCGACTACACGTTCCTCGTCATCGACGCGATGACCGGTCAGGACGCGGTGCAGACCGCCGAGGCGTTCCACGAGACGCTCGAGATCGACGGCGTCATCCTGTCGAAGCTCGACGGCGACGCCCGCGGCGGCGCCGCGCTGTCGGTCAAGGAGGTCATCGGCCGCCCGATCGCCTTCGCGTCCACGGGTGAGAAGCTCGACGCCTTCGAGCAGTTCCACCCCGACCGCATGGCCAGCCGCATCCTCGGCATGGGCGACATCCTCACCCTGATCGAGCAGGCCGAGTCCGCGTTCGAGGCCGACCAGGCCGAGCAGGCGGCCGCCCGCATGATGGAGGGGCAGTTCACCCTCGACGACTTCCTCGAGCAGATGCAGGCCATCAAGAAGATGGGCTCGCTCAAGAGCATCATCGGCATGATGCCCGGCATGCCGAAGGAGCTGAAGAACGCCGACATCAGCGACGAGATGCTCGTGCCGATCGAGGCGATGATCAACTCGATGACCGCCGAGGAGCGGGCACGCCCTCAGATCATCAACGGCAGTCGTCGCGCCCGCATCGCCAAGGGCTCGGGCGTCGAGCCCGGCGAGGTGAGTCGCCTGGTCAAGCAGTTCTCCGACATGCAGAAGATGATGAAGAAGATGGGCATGGTCGGCGGCGGCGGCAAGAAGGGCAAGCGCGGCCCGCTCGGCGCGCTCGGCGGCCTCGGTGGCATGAAGGGCGGCATGCCCGACATGTCCGAGCTCGAGGAGTTGATGGGTCAGGGCGGCCCGGGGGGCGGGTTCAACCCGCCACGGTGATCCGCGCCGTCAGCGCGGGTGCCACGATCTCGACCGGAACGGCCTGCGCCAGGCGGCGTGCTGCCCGGCGGTCGGTGCGTGCGATCGAGGCCGGGAACACGACCCGGTCGGCAGCGTGCTCGGTCACGATCGCGGCGAGCTCGAGCGCCGTGTCCGGGCCCGTCGCCGCGATGGTGCCGACGGTCCGGTCCGGTCGGGCGACGCGGTCGGCGACCTGGTCGAGATAGGTCCAACCGGCCTCGGTCACGCTCGTGCCGGTGTGGTGGGCGAAGTCGCGCAGCGCGTTGCTGGCGCGGCCGGTGAGCAAGGTGACGACCAGGACGTAGGTGTCGTCGTCGCGCAGCTCGTCGAGTGACGACTCGCCGTCGGACGACGTCGGGTCGACGAGGACGACGGTGGTCGAGGTCGGGGGAGTGGTCGGATGGTCGGAAGGACGCATGGGGGGTCTCCTTCGTCAGGGGGTACTCGCTACCGTACGGACGCCGTGTGTCGGCGGTGTGAACTGCGGGGGAGACGTCGGTCACAGCCAGGTCACGATCGGGTGGCGGCGGACGTCATGACGGCCATGACCCGAGAGGTCATGGCGATGCTGCCGCATCCGTCGTACCGTGACCGGATGGCGACCGGGCACGTGGGCACACTGCTGCGAGGGTGGCGGACGCGGCGACATCTCAGCCAGCTCGATCTGGCGGTCGGCGCCGGCGTGAGCACCCGTCACCTCAGCTACGTCGAGACCGGCAAGTCCCGCCCGAGCCCGGAGCTCGTCATGTCGCTCGCCGAGCACCTGGACGTGCCACTGCGCGAGCGCAACGTGCTGCTCGTCGCCGCCGGGCACGCGCCCCGCTACCGGGAATCGTCGCTCGAGGACGTCGAGATGGGCACCATCCGCCGGTCGATCCAGCACATGCTCGACGCCCACGACCCGTACCCGGCCCTGGCCGTCGACCGCCGATGGGACCTGCAGCTCGCCAACGGCGCCGCCGGCGCGCTCGTCGGGTTGCTGCCGGCCCACCTGCTCGAGCCGCCGATCAACGTGTACCGGGTGACGTTGCACCCCGACGGACTGGTGCGGCTGTCGCCGAACGCCGACCAGTGGGTGGCGCGATGGCTGCACGACCTGCGCCGTCAGGCGCTGCTCACCGGCGACGCGGACGTCGAGACGCTCTACGACGAGGTGTCGATGTATCCGGCCGCCGTGTCGGCGCTCGACGATCGTCCGGAGCCTGGTGTCGGTCGCGACGTGGTGATGCGGGTCGAACTCGTCACGCCGATCGGCGAGGTCGCCATGTTCACCACATTGACGACGTTCGGCACCCCCGTCGACATCACCCTCGACGAACTCGTGATCGAGCTGTTCTGGCCGGCCGACGCCGCCTCGGGCGATGTGCTGCGCGCGCTCGCCACCGCCCGATCCGAGGGGTGAGCATCCGGCGCCGCCTGGCGGCTCGGATGTGGCGAGGGTCGAGGAATCCGGTGTGGCCTGGCGGCTCGGATGGGGCGACGCCGGACAGGTCTGCCCCATGCGTCCGCTGCTCCTGGTGCGCCATCCGCCGCCGATGGTCGAGCCGGGCGTGCCCGCGGACCAGTGGGGTCTCGGCGCGTCGGGCGTGCGGTCGGCGCTCGCGATGGGCGACCACGTGCCGCCCGGCACCACGGCGATGCTGTCCAGCACGGCGCCCGTCGCCGCCCAGACGGCGCGAGCGATCGCCGGCACCGCTGCCGGCGAGGTCGCCGTGTTGCTCGACGATCGGCTCCGCGAGGTCGCCGGCGCCGCAGCGGCATTCGGCGACCCCGAGGCGATCGAGCACTACCTCGACGGCGAGTCGATCGAGGGGTGGGAATCACCGCGGGCGGCGGTCGCCAGGCTCTCGTCGGCGCTGCTCGTCGCTCGCCAACGCAACGTGCGCGCCACCGTGGTCGTCACACACGGGATCCTGTTGGCGCTGTGGCTCGCGCCCCGCCTTGCGGTGCCACCGGGCCGGCTGTGGCGGCAGCTGACGATGCCCGATCTCTGGTGGTACGACCCGGCGACGAATGCCGTGTCCCGCGTCCCGCTGCGTCAGCGAGTCGCGACGCCGCAGCAGTTCGTGGGCTGAGCGCCGGGGGTCACCACTCCGCGCCGAGCGCTCTGCTGTCGTCCCCGCCGTGCAGCTCGAACGCAGCCAGTCGTCGGTCGAGCACTTCGATCAGGTGATCGAGGTGTTCGCGGCCGAACGGGAGCGGCGGGCGGAGCTTGAGCACGTTGCTGAACCGACCGGTCACGCCGGTGAGCACGCCGTCGTGACGGAGCGACGTGACCAGTCGTTTGGCGTCGGCGTAGGCGATCGGCTCGCGGGTCGAACGGTCCGCGACGAGGTCGAGACCCCAGAACATGCCGCTGCCCTGCACGTTCCCGATGATCTCGTGCCGGTCGGCGAGACCGCTCAGGCCGGCGTCGAACTCGCTCCCCATCCGGGTCGCGTGGTCGAGGAGGCCCTCGTCCTCGACGATGTCGAGGACGGTCAGCGCGACGCGCGCCGACACCGGGTTGCCACCGAAGGTGTTGAAGTAGTTGCGGCGCTCGGCGAACGCTGCGGCGATCTCCGGCGTCGTGATGACCGCGGCGACCGGGTGACCGGCACCCATCGGCTTGCCCAGGGTGACGATGTCAGGAACGACGTCGTACCGGGTGTGCCCCCAGAAGTGCCGGCCGAGCCGGCAGTAGCCCGCCTGCACCTCGTCGGCGATGACGAGCCCGCCGCGCGCCCGGACCAGGTCGGCGGCCGTGCCCACGTACCCGTCAGGAGCGACGAGAACACCGTTGGAGTCCCAACTGGTGTCGATCAGCATCGCGGCGGGTGCGTGCCCACGCTCGGACAAGCCGTCGAGGCCGTCGCCGACCAGCGCGGCGTACCGGGCGCCGAGGTCGTCGTGCTCGCCGGCGCGGAACGGTCCGCGATAGATGTTCGGCGGTTCGACGACGGCGAGCCAGTCGGGTCGTTCCTCGGCGGGGTAGCTGTCGGTCGAGAGCCGTCCGACGAGCTCGGAGTTGCCGTGGTACGAGCGCTCCGTGACGACGACGCCGTCGTGGCCGGTGATCGTGCGGGCGATCTGGACCGCGAGATCGTTCGCCTCGGTGCCGCTGCACACGAAGTAGCAGGACGACAGCTCGCCCGGCAGCAGCTCGCCGAGCCGCTCGGCGAGCTCGATCACCGCCGGATGGAGGTAGCGGGTGTGGGTGTTGATCAGCGCGGTCTGCTCGGCGATCGCCGCGACGATGCGCGGGTGGGCGTGACCGACCGACGGCACGTTGTTGTAGGCGTCGAGGTAGCGCCGTCCACCGTCGTCCCACACCCACACGCCCTCGCCGCGGACCAGCTGCACCGGCTCGTCGTAGAACAGTTGGTAGCTCGGCGCCAACGTTCGGTGGCGACGAGCGATCAGGTCGGCGGACGGGTGATCGCTCATGCACGCTCCAGTTCGGCGTGGATCCGGTGCACCATCGCGTCGTGGTCGAGCGCCTGCCACCGTCCGAGGCGCTCGACCGTCCACGCCCGGGTCGCCTCGGCGTGGGCCTCGAGATGGGGAGCGTGACGGAGCTGGTACTCGACCATCAGGATATTCAGCGCCGTGCGCGCGAGCACGAGGTCGGGGAGTGCCTCGACCGCGGCGTCGTCGAGCGGTCGCTGTCGGTGATACCCGAGCGCGATGGCCGCGAGCACGTCGTCGGGTCGGTCGGAGGCCGGTGCGAAGCTCTCGCCGATGATCGCGACGTCGGCCGCCACCGCCGTGTGGACGATGTCGCCGAAGTCGATCACGCCGATCACCGCGTCGCTCGACCCGTCGGCGCGCAGCAGGTTGCCGGCGTGGCCGTCGTTGTGGATCGTCCGATGGGGGAGTGTCGGGATGACCTCCGCGACCCGGTGGAGGCGCTCGTCGACGGTGGCGAGCGCGTCGGCGGCACCCGCGCTGATGTCGGTCCGCATCGTCGGGTCGACGATCAGGCCGTTCGCGAGGTCCCACGGCATGAAGTGCTCGGCCGCCGGGTGTTCGAAGTCGTCGAGTGCTGCGGCGACTCGCCCGATCAGGCCGCCGATCGCCTCGTAGGCCGCCGGTTCGAGCGGCTCGTCGTCGTCGAACGTCTCACCGGGGAGGAAGGTGACGAGGCGGGCGAGGTGGCGGGCTCCGTCGAGGTCGACGGTCGCGAGCTCGGCACCGTCGATCGTCGGCACCACGTGGGGGATCGGGATCGACGGGTCGAACTCGGCGATGTGCACCATCGCTCGGGTCTGGAGGTCGATCACGTCCTGTCGTTCGCTCGCGCTCTGCACCTGGAGCACGAACGCCTCGCCGGACGGCGTCGAGATGATGGTGTTGGCCGAGCGCTCACCCCGGATCCGCGTCGGCGCGCCCTCGATGTCCCACAGTCGCGCGGCGAGCCGGGATGCGGTCGGGCCGTCCATCGGCGGAGGATCGAACCCGAACACATCCATCAGCGCAGGTTGTAGCAGGTGGCGGGTGGTCCGTCGCCCGTTCGCCGCTAACCTTTCGTGGTTCTCAAATTGCATCCAGGAGACAGTTCACATGGCAGTCAAGCTGCGCCTCACTCGAGTCGGCAAGAAGAAGCAGCCCCAGTACCGCATCGTCGCCGCTGACGCGCGCTCGCCGCGCGACGGTCGGTTCATCGAGATCCTCGGTCACTACGACCCCCGGCAGGATCCGTCGGCGCTCACCGTCGACAACGAGAAGGCGGTCAAGTGGCTGAGCGAGGGCGCCCAGCCGACCGAGCGCGTCGCCAAGTTGCTCGAGGTCTCGGGCGCGATGGACGAGTTCAAGGCCGCCAAGAAGTCGTGAGCGACGCGAGCGCCCCCACCGCCGTCGCCGTCCTGACCCACATCGTCAAGTCGATCGTCGACAATCCGGACGACGTCACCGTCGACGAGGTCGTCGACGGCGACCAGCATCGGCTCGACGTCCGTGTCGCCGACGGTGATCTCGGTCGGGTGATCGGCCGCCGCGGTCGCACCGCGGCCAGCATCCGCACCGTCACGCGGGCCGCCGCCAGCAAGGACGGCGTCGAGCTCGACATCGAGTTCCTCGACTGACCCACACCGGTTCGATCACGCGCACGCCCCGCTCGCACGAGCGGGGCGTTCGTCGTTGTCCGGGCCCGTGGTGCGCGTCAGATCGTGCTCGGGTCCCAGCCGATCACTCGGCGAGCGCGTCGATCCGTGAGCTCGAGGTCGCGGGGACGGTTCGATCCGGGCGGGGTCGGAGCGCCCACCACGGGCAGTGCGTCGCCGCTGCGCTCGACCAGTCGGCGCGCCAACTCGTGGCGCGACATCCGCTCGGGTCCGGCCAGGTGCCAGCAGCCGGGGCGATCGGCCGCGGGCAGCGCCACGATCCGCCAGATCGCCGCGGCGACCTCACGGGTCCACGCCGGCCGGCGGATCTCGTCGGTGAACCAGGTCGCTGGTGCGCCGTCGGCCGCGGACGAACGGACACGGGTGAGGACGTGATCAGCCGGATCGATCGACGCCAACAGCGGGAGCCGGACGACGGTGCCCCCACCGGAGCGCACCGTTCCCTCGGCGGTCGCCTTCCAGCGGCCGTAGTCGGCGGTCGGGTCCGGTTCGGCGTCTTCGTCACGCGGTACCCCGTCGCCGGCGAACACCGCATCGGTCGACATGTGCACGACGTGGACGTCGTGCGCGGCGGCAGCTGCGCACACGTGGCCGGTCGCCGTGACGATCGAGGGCTCGTCGTGCGCATACGCGGTGTGGACGATCACGTCCGGCCGCACCGTTGCGACGGCGGCGTGCACCGCGTCGGCCGCCAGTAGGTCGGCTCGCACCGACGGCCCGTCGATCGGCTGTCGGCGCACGAGGCCGACGACGTCGACGCCACCAGGTCCGGTGCGCCGCAGCCACGTCCCGAGCAACCCGGCGGCGCCGGTGACCAAGACGGTGGTCATGAGGGAGCGGGCGGGCCGGCGATCACGATCACTCGGGCAGCTTGGCACGCTGCGGCGGTACGTTGTCGGCCATGTCGTCATCGGCCAACTCCTCGGACGGCCTGCTGCAGGTCGGCAAGGTCGGGCGCGCCCACGGCGTGCGCGGCGACGTCTTCCTCGACCTCACGACCGATCGCGCCGAGCGGGCCGACGTCGGGGCCCGTTTGCAGATCCGGGGCCAGTGGTACACCGTCGAGCAGTCGCACCGGGCCAGCAACCGTGTCCGGGTGCACCTCGGCGGCGTCGACGACCGGAACGCGGCCGAGGCGCTGACGGGTTCCGCCATCTTCGCCGAGCCGATCGACGACCCCGATGCGCTCTGGATCCACCAGCTGATCGGGGCCGACGTCGTCGACACGGGGGGCACGGCCAGGGGACGCTGCGTGGCGGTGATCGACAACCCCGCCGCCGACCTGCTCGAACTCGAGTCCGGCGCGCTGGTCCCGGCCAACTTCATCGCCGCCGTCGACTCGGCGGCGTCGCCGATCGTCGTCACGATCGATCCGCCCGACGGCCTGTTCGAGCTGTTCGAGCAGGGTTGACGGGGCGGGCCACGTGCGCATCGATGTGTTCACCCTGTTCCCCGGCCTGGTCGACGGGTTCTGCGCCGACAGCCTGCTCGGCAAGGCACGCGAGCACGGCCTGCTCGACCTGCGACTGCACGATCCGCGCGAACACACCCACGACGTGCACCGAACCGTCGACGACGCGCCGTTCGGCGGAGGC
>JAUHYJ010000829.1 GCA_030425785.1 Acidimicrobiia bacterium
GTCGCCGTCGGCCATCGCGGCCACGAGTGCGTCGCGGGCACCCTGCGGCGCCGGGGTGCCGGGCTGTCCGACCTCCATGTGGACGATGTGTCGTCCCGCAGCTTCGGCCGCGCGTGCCGACTCCATCACGTCCATGACGATGAAAGGGTCGACGTCCCCGCGCCGTGACAGCTCCATGGCGGGCGTCACGCTACCCGTCGCCGTCGCGGCGGACCGAGACTGCAGACCGCAGACGCTCGATCGGAGACGCTCGACGCGTGACGTCAGACGGGCACCGGTGTGGCGGCGAGCACCTGGACCGCCGCGGCGGTGTTCGAGATCGGGACGTGGTAGTTGCGGTGGTGTTCGGTGACGTGGTCGCCGAGGGCACCCCGCATCGCGAGCCAGTTGATGACCTCGACGCCTTGCGAGCCGGCGAGCTCGACCAGTTCGGGGATCGTCCACCGGGTGATCGGTGTGGTGTCGCCCGACGCCAGTGCGTCGAGGCAGACCCGGTCGAAGCCGGGGTTCAGGAACCCGGCGCGACGGCCCTCGAGCTGGTGGCTCAGCCCGCCGGAACCGATGACGACCACCCGCTCGTCGCCGGGCCAGGCTCGGATGGCGTCGCCGACCGCCACGCCGAGCGCCTCGCAGCGTGCCGGTGGTGCGAGCGGGTGCTGCACCGTGTTGACGTGGACGGGGATCACGCGCAAGCCGGCGGGTCGCTCCGGGCACAGCAGCCACGTCGGTACCCAGAATCCGTGGTCGACGCGCATCTCCTGGCACGTCGTCGGGTCGAAGCCGGCCGCGACGACCGACTCGATCACGTGCCACGACAGGTCGGGGTGGCCGTTGAACGGGTCGACGGTGCCGATGCCCCAGCCCTCGTCGTCGGACGCGTAGGCGTCGGCGGCGCCGATCGCGAACGTCGGCATCGCGTCGAGGAAGAAGTTGAGCCCGTGGTCGTTGTAGAACACCACCGCCACGTCGGGAGCGGCCTCGGCGAGCCACTCGTGCACCGGGCCGTAGCCGTCGAAGAAGGGCTCCCAGTACGGGTCGGTGTGCAGTTCGTTGCGGATCGCGTTCGCGATCGCAGGGATGTGGGAGGTGCCGACACCTCCGACGATCGTGGCCATCAGTCGCCTCCTCCGTGTGGGGCGAGCGCGGGGTCGGGGAGCGGTTGACACGGCGCCACCGGTTCGCCCGCCCGAACTCGCCGGCCGACGTCGAGCAGGTGCTCGCTGAACGCCGCGGTCGACATGCCGGTCTGGAGACCGCCGAGATCCTGCACCCCGAGGCCGAGCACACCGGCGAGCTTCGCGAGGTAGTACACGTTGCCGCCCGCGGCGAGCATCGCCGGGACGTCGCGGTTGCGTACCGCGGCCCGCTGCTCGTCGGTCAGGCCGTAGCGGTCGAGGTACGCCTCCTCGTCGGCGAGGAACTCGGCGCGGTGTTCGGCGCGGTTCAGCGAGAAGCACATGCGGTTGAGCGCGAGCCCGCGGTGGGCGAGCTCGCCGTCGAAGATCATCGTGCCGGGGATGTCGTGCGCCATGCTTCCTCCTTCTGAGCGTGTGCGGTGCCGGTCGGGGCGAGGTCGAGTCGCATCGGGCTGCGGAACGTCGACGAGGGCATCCAGGGCAGCTGGTCGTCGACCCGTTCGTAGTCGGGGACGACCTCGTGGAACGCCCGCATTGCGGTCTTGACCGACATCCGT
>JAUHYJ010000148.1 GCA_030425785.1 Acidimicrobiia bacterium
CGCGACGTCGCATGGGGCTTCTTCTACGGGATCGTGAACTTCGACAGCGTGTTCGGCACGATGAACCACTACGGCAACGTCGACATGTTCGCCGGCCGGTTCAACGAGGCGTACCGCCGGGCCGAGGTCGACTACAACGAGAACTTCACGCACGACGACCTCATGGAGTGCTTCGTGTCGATGCTGAAGGACTGGACCAACGATGGTTACGACCCGTTCGCCGCCCCGCAGGAGACCGGGCAGCCGTTCGGCCCGAGCCAGGGCGAGAACGACGCGGCGGTCACCCGCCGCCGCGTGGTCGCCGATCGCATGGTGTCGGTGCCCGGCGACGAGGAGATCCGCAGCGACGAGTCGGGCTTCCCGATCAACCGCCAGTTCCTCGACGTCGACCAGAGCGAGCCCGAGATCCACGCCGAACCGGGCTACGAGGGGGAGGTGTGCTCGTACAACCTGTACGCCTACATCTCGCGCTCCGACGTCACGTGGAACCCGTCGGTGGTCTCCGCGTGCAAGGAGAGCCTGTACTGCCCGACCTCGGAGGAGTTCATCCTCCCGGTCATCCACGGCAACGACCGCGTCGAGTGGTTCGTTCAGCTCTCCGACGAGATCCAGTGGGACATCGAGGATCGTGACACCGGTGCCAAGCGTGCCCGCGTCATCTGCAAGGCGGGTGACGTCTCGGCGATGCCCGCCGACATCCGCCACCAGGGCTATTCACCGAAGCGGTCGATGCTGCTCGTGTGGGAGAACGCGTCGAACCGGATCCCCGAGGCGATCGCCAAGGGCGAGCTGTCGCCGCGCGCCGTCGACTTCTGACGGGCGCTGCATGGCCGACTTCCTCGACCTCCCCGAGGCGATCGAGCGGTACGTCCACGACGGCCAGTTCGTCGCGCTCGAAGGCTTCACCCACCTCATCCCGTTCGCCGCAGGCCACGAGATCATCCGCCAGGGCCGCACCGGGCTCACGGTCGCGCGTATGACGCCCGACCTCGTCTACGACCAGCTGATCGGCGCCGGGTGCGTGTCGAAGTTGATCTTCTCGTGGGGTGGCAACCCCGGTGTCGGCTCGCTGCACCGGATGCGCGACGCCATCCAGGAGGGATGGCCGGGTCCGATCGAGATCGAGGAGCACAGCCATGCCGGCATGGCCGAGCGATGGCGCGCCGGCGCCGCCGGGCTGCCGTTCGGTGTGCTCCGCGGCTACGTCGGCACCAGCCTGCCGGAGCACACCGAGACGATCGTCCCGATCACGTGCCCGTTCACCGGCGAGCAGCTGACGGCCGTGCCGGCGCTCAACCCCGACGTCGGCATCATCCACGCCCAGCAGGCAGATCGCGACGGCAACGTGATGATGTGGGGCATCACCGGCGTCCAGAAGGAGTGCGTACTCGCCTCGACCAGGGCGATCGTGACGGTCGAGGAGGTCGTCGACACGTTCGAACCACACGTCAACGGGGTGGTGCTGCCGGCGTGGGTCGTCGACGCCGTGTGCGTCGTGCCGGGCGGTGCGCACCCGTCGTACGCCGACGGGTACAGCGAGCGCGACAACCCGTACTACGCGGCGTGGGACGAGATCGGCCGCGATCGCGACCGATTCGGCGAGTGGGTCGAGGAGGTCTGCTCGTGAGCGAACTCGAGTACACGACCGACGAGATGATGACGATCGCGGCCGCCCGGGCTCTCGGCGACGGCACGGTCTGCTTCGTCGGGATCGGCCTGCCGTCGACCGCGGCCAACATCGCCAGGCGGATGCACGCGCCGAACGCCGTGCTGATCTACGAGTCGGGGTGCATCGGCGCCAAGCCGACGCGGCTGCCGGCGTCGATCGGCGACGGCGTGCTGTCCGAGTTCGCCGACGCCGTCATCGCCGTGCCCGAGATCTTCGCCTACTGGCTCCAGGCCGGCCGGATCGACGTCGGCTTCCTCGGCGCCGCCCAGATCGACAAGTTCGCCAACATCAACACGACCGTCATCGGCCCGTACGACGACCCGAAGGTGCGCCTGCCCGGCGCCGGCGGTGCTCCCGAGATCGCGGCCAACTGCGGGTCGGTGATCATCACGTTGCGTCAGAGCACGCGGGCGTTCGTCGAACAGGTCGACTTCGTCACGTCGCTCGGCCACGGCGAGGGCGGCGACCACCGCGCTCGGCTGGGTCTGCGCGGCGCCGGTCCGACCGAGGTCATCACCGATCTGGGCGTCCTGCGGCCGGATGCGACGACCAGGGAGCTGACCCTGACGTCGATCCACCCGGGGGTCACCGTCGAACAGGTCCGCGACGCCACGGGCTGGGACCTCTGCGTCGCCGACCGACTCGAGGTGACCGATCCGCCGACCGACGACGAGCTGCGCGTGATGCGTGAGCTGAAGGCGGCCTCATGACGATCCCGGCGTTCACGTACGACGCGATTCCCGGCCGCGTCGTCTTCGGTGCCGGATCGCGTCGCTCGCTCGCCGACGAGGCCCGGGCGCTCGACGCTCGGCGCGTGCTCGTGGTCGCGAGCGGCTACGAGGACGAGCTGGCCGCCGACGTCACCGGCGTCCTCGGCGATCTGGTCGTCGGTCGCTTCAGTGACGTCGTCCAACACGTCCCGGTCGTCAAGGCGGATGCCGCCGTCGAGATGACGCGCGAACTCGGTGCCGACACGATCGTGACGATCGGTGGCGGGTCGGCAACGGGCTTCGGCAAGGCGATCGCACTGCAGGTCGACGTCCGCCAGATCGCCTTGCCGACCACCTACGCCGGTTCGGAGATGACCACGATCTACGGCCTGAGCGACGGCGGTCACAAGCGCACCGGCAAGGACCCGCGGGTGAAGCCCGACGTGGTCGTGTACGACCCTGAACTCACGCTCACCCTGCCGCCGCGGATCGCGGGGCCGTCCGGCATGAACGCGCTCGCGCACTGCGTCGAGGCGCTGTACGGCCCGGGCGCGAATCCCGTCATCTCGGCGATCGCGCTCGACGGCATGCGCGCCCTAAACCGCAGCCTGCCGACGGTGTGCGCGTCGCCCGATGATCTCGGGGCGCGCACCGACGCGCTGTACGGCGCCTATCTCGCCGGTGTCGCGCTCGCGACCGGCGGCACGGCGCTGCACCACAAGACCTGCCACGTGCTCGGCGGGATGTTCGACCTGAATCACGGCGACATGAACGCCGTCGTGCTCGGCCACGCGGTCGCCTACAACGCCCCGGCCATTCCCGACCTGATGGCGCGGATGGGGGAGTCGTTCGGCGTCGACGCCGACGAGGTCCCCGGCGCGTTGTTCGAGCTCGCCCGCTCGATCGACGCTCCGACGAGCCTGCGCGACATCGGGATGCCCGCCGACGGCATCGACGAGGCCGCTCGCCGAGTCGTCGACGAGGCGGCCGCGAACGTCCGGCCGCCCGAGCTCGACGGCATCCGCGCGATGCTGCGGGCCGCCTTCGCCGGCGACCGGCCCAGCTGACCTGCGCTGCGTCTGGCAGCGACTGGGGGGTAGATCGGCCCTAGGCGCCCTGCGCCGTTCGTCCGCACGATGGAGGTGTGAGATGACGCAGGAAGGAGGCCGTCATGAAGCAGATGTTGCTGGGTCTCGATGGGTCGCGCGCCGGTCTCGCGGCCGCTCGGTGGAGTGCCGGTGTGGCCGTGGCGACCGGTTCGAAGCTGACCGTCGTGCACGCCTTCGAACCGCCCTACTCCGAGGTGCGCGTGGGCGATCTCGACACCATGCTCGACGCTCGCCACGTCGAGGTCGATGGCTGGGTGCAGCCGTTCGTCGACCTCGGGGCGACCATCCGAACCGAGGTGACCGAGGGCGATCCGCGGTCCGTGATCCCCGACCTCGCCGAGCGCGAGGGCACCGATCTCATCGTGCTCGGGCGTTCCGGGAGCGGTGGCCGACCGGGCGTCTTCCACCTCGGCAGCGTCGTCGAGCTGCTCGCGCACGACGCGCAGCGTGCGCTCGCCGTGATCCCGGCCGACACGGCGGCCGAGATCGGTCGGATCATCGTCGGCGTCGACGGCTCCGAGGCATCGGCCGCCGCCGTTGCCTGGGTGGCCGACATGGCGCCGGCCCTCGGGGCCGACGTGATCGCCGTCACCATCGCGGAGCCGATCGCCGAGTGGACGCCGGCGTGGAGCGATCACAACTGGCGTCGTGGCGCCGTTCGTGACCTCGAGACGTGGACGACGCCGATCGCCGACACGGGCGTCGAGCTCCAACTGGCGCCGGTCGAGCACCTCTTCCCGGCCGACGGGCTGCTCGGCGTCGCCACCGGCCGCGACGCCGACCTGCTGGTCGTCGGCACACGGGGTGCGGGCGGGTTCGCCGGGCTCCGCTTCGGCGGGGTGGCGATGAAGGTGTTGCACCGTGCAACCCTCCCGCTGGTCCTGGTGCCACCTCCCGAGGAGCGGTGACCCGTCGTGGCGAGTCGGTTGAGTGAGCTGCTGGATCGGATTCGCCCCGCGGGCGCACCGGGCGCGCCGACCGATGCCGAGCCACGCCGTGAGTTCGCGGCATCCGAGGAGACGGCGCGCCTGGTGCGTCTGCTCGAGTGTCTCGAGTCCGAGGCCGACGACGTGATCGCTGCAGCCGATCGTGACGCGGCGACGATCCGGGCCGAGGCGCGGCAGGCGGCCGACGCCGTCCGCTCGGCGCGGGCTGAGCGGGTGGCGGTCGCGAGCGCCGAGGTGCGCGACGTGCGCGACCGCGACGCTGACGCCGCGTCCGCGGCCGTCGACGCCGACGCCGAGGCGCGCATCGCGGAACTGCGCGCGGCCGTCGATCTCGACGCCGTCGCCGACCGGGTGGTCGACGTCGTCTGGCGCACGGTCGAGGAGGCTGCGTCGTGACCGCGGGGTGGATCGCTCCCGCCGTGCGCGGCGACGCACTGCTCCGGCGATCGGTCGGCGCCGAGGGTGCGTCGGCGATCGCGCGAGCGGACGACTGGCCCACCGCCCGGGCGATGCTCGCCACGACCGTGTACGGGCGTGGGCTCCCCGCTGGCGCCGACCGGTCGACGGCCGAGATCATCGCCGAGCGCGCGGCCGTCTGGCAGATCAGGGTGCTCGCCGGCTGGCTCCCGCCGGGCGGCGCAGCACTCGCACGGCTCGCCGTCGCGCCGTTCGAGATCGCCATCGTCGATCGTCGTCTCGGGCGGTGGTCCGGCGGCGAAGATCGTGACGCACCTGCCGAGGCAACGATCGATCTCGGCACCCTCGGGACGGCGTGGCCAGCGGTCGCACGGGCCGCAAGCCCCTCCGAGGTTCGCTCCGTCCTGCGACGGTCGTCGTGGGGCGACCCCGGAGGCGACGACCGAGCCAGCGTGGCGCTGGGGCTCCGGGTCGCGTGGGCGCGTCGCTCGATACATCTCGACCCGATGGTCCGGCCGTGGGCGTTGGGTGCGGTCGCCGTGCTCGCGGCGCGCGAGCGGTTCGCGTTCGAGCGGTCTGTTGCCGCCACCACCGCCGTCTCGATCGACCGGCTGCTCGGCGCTGGATGGCGACACACCGACGACCTCGAGGCATTCCGACGCCGACTGCCCGAACCGGCCCGGTGGGCCCTGACCGGCGTCGACGACCCCGCCCAGTTGTGGCGCGCCGAGCTCGCGGTCCTCGCGCGTGTCGGCCGTGATGCCGGCCCCGTCGCTGCGGTCCGCCGGCCGTCGAGAACGACGGTCATCGCGATCCTGGCCCTCGTCGTCGTCGACACGTGGCGCGTCACTGCGGCGATCGAAGCCGCCGGCCGCGGCGCCGCGGGTCGGGAGGTGTTCGATGCCGTGGCGGCGTGAGCTCTGGCCTGCCGAAGTCGCGCGCGTGGCGATCGTCGCGCCCGACACGCACATCCACGAGGTCCTCGTCGAGGTGGCCGGTGCCGGGGCGTTCGAGCCCGATGTGCCGAGCGGCGACGACCTCGTCGGGCCGGCGTCGCTGGACGCCGTGCTCGACGCCGCGCACCGTTCCGCCAGGAGCACGGTCGTCCCCGGCTGGGTGCGCGCCGACGACCTCGCGGGCCTCCGGGAGACGCTCGACCCACTCGGTGGCGCCGTCGCCCACCTGCCCGGCCGTCGCGGCCTCGTCCCGCCGACGGCGCACGTCGAGTCACGCCCGTCGGCCGCGCTCAGACCGCTGGTGACGACCTACGGCACGATCCCGTCACGGGACGTCGATCCGACCTGGTTCGCGGCGGTCGTCTACGTCCTCATGTTCGGCATGATGTTCGGCGATGTCGGCCACGGCCTCGGCGTCGTCCTGCTCGGCGTGTTCGCGCTCCGGTCGCACGACGGCGTGCTGGCGCCGGCCTCGCGCGTCGCGCCGTTCCTCGTCGGCGCCGGCGTGGCGGCCACGGCCTTCGGTCTGTTGTACGGCGAGGCGTTCGGTCCGACCGGGCTCGTCCCGACGCTCTGGATCCGGCCGCTCGACGAGCCCGAGCGGCTGCTCGTCGCCGGGCTCGTCGTCGGCGGCGTGCTGCTCGCCGTCACCTATGTCCTCGCGATCGTGAATCGCTGGCGGGAGGGTGGCCCGCGACTCGCGCTGTACGACTCGTCCGGCATTGCGGGGGCCGTGCTCCTGCTCGGTGTGGGCGCCGTCGCCGGCGCCCTCGTGAACGGTGGCGCCGGCTGGTGGTGGCTCGCCGCCGCGCTCGGCTGCATCGGCACCCTGCTCGTGCTCGTCGGGCTCCTGGCCCGGACCGGCGGGAGCGGCGCCGGCGTCGCCGAAGCGCTCGTCGAGTTGTTCGACACCCTGCTCCGACTCGGCTCGAACATCGTGTCGTTCACGAGGCTCGCCGCCTTCGGGTTGACGCATGCCGTGATCACCGAGGTCGTCTGGGACGGCAGCGTCTCGCTCTGGCAACGGTCTGCCGTCGGGATGTCAGCGGCCGTGCTCCTCTTCGTGGTCGGCAACGTCGGTGCGTTCGCGCTCGGTGCGCTCGTCGCCGCGATCCAGGCACTGCGGCTCGAGTACTACGAGCTCTTCTCGCGGTTGTTCGCCGGCACCGGCCGACCGTTCACGCCCTGGTACCTACCTCTCGATCGATCGGAGACGTCATGAACACCTGGTTGCTCGCCCTCGCCCTCGTGGCGCCGTTGGGTGCCGCCCCCGCATTTGCTCCCGTCGTGGCGCGGCGCGGCGGTACGCGGGCCGCGCGGCGCCTGGTCGTCGGTTCCCTCGCGACCACCTTCGTCCTCGCTGCCGTCGTGTTCGCCGTGGTCGTGGTCACCGGTGGCGACGCCGGAGCTGCGCCGACGCCTCCCACCGACGAACCCGCTGCGGTCGTGCAGACCGTCGACAGCGGCGCCGCGTTCATCGGCGCGGCCATCGCCGTCGCGGCGTCCGCGATCGGTGCCGGCATCGCGATCGCCTATGCCGGGTCGGCCGCTCTGGCGACCGTCAGCGAACAGCCCGATCTGTTCGGTCGTGCGATGGTGGTGGTCGGCCTCGCCGAAGGCGTGGCGATCTACGGCCTGATCGTCGCGGTCTTGATCCTGGGGAAGGTGTAGGGGCGGTGGGCAGCATCGTGGCGCTCGGTGAGTCGCACGGGCTCGAAGGCTTCGTGCTCGTCGGGGTCGACGTGCGGAGCGCCTCGACCCCGACCGAAGTGTGCGACGCGTGGGACCACCTCGGCGGCGACGTCGGCCTCGTGATCCTCTCTCCCCGCGCAGCCTCGTCGCTCGGCGACCGGCTGGCCGGCCGGCCCGACGTCCTCACGGCGGTGCTGCCATGACGATCGTCGACCGACCCGACGCCCACGACGAATTGCTGCTCGTCGAGCTCGAACCCGTGCGCCGAGCACTGATCGCCGACGCGCGCAGCGAGGCGGAGCGACGGCTGGCCGCAGCGCGGACCGATTCCGAGCAGATGGTCGCCGCGGCGAACGCCGAGGTCGATGCGGACGTCGACCGTGCTCGCCGCAAGGCGATCGCATCGGCAGAGGCGCGCGCCGACGCCCAGCTGACCGAGGCGCGCCATCGCTCGCGGGCTGCCGTGCTCGCTGCCCGCGCCGACCTGCGTCGGGCGCTCGACGAGCGGGTGCGGGCCCGACTCGCCGCCGTCCCGGACGATCCGCGCTACCCCCGTCTGCTCGACCACCGGACCGCCCTCGCCCGCGCACAGCTGGGCGACGACGCCGTGATGGACGAGGCC
>JAUHYJ010000149.1 GCA_030425785.1 Acidimicrobiia bacterium
GGCTGTTCCAGGCGTCCCGTTGCATGTTGCGGGCGTTGTTCGACACCGTGATCTGCACCGAACCGAAGGCGTCACGCCAGGGGAGCGGCTGGGCGTGGTAGGTGTTCATCTTCGGGTCCGCGCCGCGTGGCACGAGCGGGTCGTACGCGACCGTGTACCAAGGCCCCCACGGTTGCTTCGCGACATCGATCGCCAGATGATCGCCCCAGTACCCGTCGACGGCGGTCGCGCTGACCCACTGGCCGTCGAGGAACCGGGGTTGCATCGGGTTCTCGACGTGGAATCGGTCGACGATCGGCACCGCCTGCGCCGGATCGGGCGACCAGCCGTCGGCGGTCCGGTACTCGGGGGCGTCGCCGAGCCGGCCCCGGGGCACACGTGCGAGCCACATCGCCGTCGCGGAGTGGTCGGGGCTCCAGAAGCCTCCCTCGCGGACCAGGTTCTGCTCGAACGTGTTGCCGAACAGGTACGTGTGACCGGCATCCGAGGCGACGGCGTACCCGTACACGGGCGTCGCCGACGGGTTCGGCGCAGGGTCGAACGATCGGCGCTCGAGCGTGGCCGGATCGTACGAGGCGAGCCAGGTGCGCGTCGGGTGCCAGCCGAGCCCGTCGGGTGGGAGCGGGTCGTAGGGATCCTTGACCATCTCGGCCCAGAAGACCCACAGGCGCCCGTCGTGCAGCTCACCGCCCATCGGCCACCACCAGCGCACGCGCGTCTGGGATGCGCCGTCACCGACCTCGAACGGCGCCGGACGGGTGGCCGTGCCGCGATGGAGCAGCCGGAAGCAGTCGCCGTCCTGGACGAGCGCAGCGTTGTGGACGAACCGTGCCTGCGACAGTGCGGTCGCGGTGCCACGGTGATCGACGAACGCGTCCTGGAACAACCAGAGGTACCGATCGCCGCCCAGCGCGTAGACGTGCTGGTAGTCCCACCCGAGCACCGGGCCGACACGGCCACCGAAGAAGCGATCGAGCGCCGCGAGCGAGCCGTCGTCGGTGCACCCGACGTCGGCACTGACGTGGCCGCCCTCGGTGATGCGCGTCGAGGCCGCCCATGGCGGGGGAGCGAGCGTGGAGGGTGGCGGCTCGTCGGCGTCCGGCTCGTCGGGCAGATCACGGTTCGAGAGGCCCGGGTGAGCGTCGTCGACGACGAGCTCGTACGTGTCGTCGAGGTCGATCGTGGTCGCCGGCACACCACGGTCGGTCGTGTCGACGGTCGTCGTCGATGGGCGCGTCGTGGTCGTGCGGCTCGGGACCGTCGACGTTGACGCCGAGGTCGAGGCAACCGTCGGCGCGGGCCCTGACGTGGTCGGCCCGGCGATCTCGTCGGTCGAGCGGTGGTCGTCACCACCCCCCGCCACGGCGATCAGCGCGACGACCAGCGCAACGACCGTGACGGCCACGCTGCTGCCGACCCACCAACTCCGGCTGTCCGGACGCTCCGCCGAGTCGTCGTCCACGGCCGCACTCTAGGCAACGACGATCCCGCCGGAGCGGCGCCGCTCAGACGTCGATCAGCCAGCCCTCACCGCGCTCGTACGCCTCGAGCGGCTCGCAGCTGCACATCAGATGCCGGTCGCCCTGCGCCCCGTCGATGCGCGAGACGGGCGGGAAGTACTTGTCGTGGCGCAGCGCGTCGAGCGGATAGGCGGCGACCGCCGGCGGGTAGGGGCGATCCCAACCGTCGATGAGGTCGGCCGCGGTGTGCGGCGCCAGCCGCAGCGGGCTGGTCGCGAGCTCGACAGTGCCGTCCGCGATCGCATCGATCTCGGCCCGGATCGCGATCATCGCGTCACAGAAGCGGTCGAGCTCACGGAGCTCTTCGCTCTCGGTCGGTTCGATCATGAGCGTGCCTGCGACGGGAAAGCTCATCGTCGGGGCGTGGAAGCCGTAGTCGATGAGACGCTTCGCGACGTCGTCGACCGTCACCCCGGTCGACTTCGTCAACGGCCGCAGGTCGATGATGCACTCGTGCGCGACCCGACCGTGCACGCCCGTGTAGAGGATCGGGTACGCGTCGGCGAGCCGACAGGCGACGTAGTTCGCGGCGGCGATCGCGTACTCGGTCGCCTGGCGCAGCCCGTCGGGCCCCATCATGCGGAGATACATCCACGGGATCGGCAGGATGCCCGCCGACCCGTGACGGGCGGCAGAGACCGGCCCGACCGCGTCGCCGCCGCCCAACGGATCGCCCGGCAGGAACGGCACGAGGTGCTCACGGACGCCGATCGGGCCGACGCCGGGCCCGCCACCACCGTGCGGGATGCAGAACGTCTTGTGGAGGTTGAGGTGCGATACGTCGGAGCCGAACTCGCCCGGCTTGGCCAGCCCGACCATGGCGTTCAGATTCGCCCCGTCGAGGTAGACCTGGCCGCCCGCCGCGTGGACCCGGTCGCAGATCGTGCGGACCTCGGCCTCGAACACGCCGTGCGTCGACGGGTAGGTGATCATGATCGCCGCCAGCCGATCGCCCGCAGCCTCGATCTTCGCGTCGAGGTCGTCGAGGTCGACGTTGCCGTGATCGTCACAGGCGACGACCACGACGTCCATGCCGGCCATGACGGCGCTCGCGGCATTGGTGCCGTGCGCACTCGCCGGGATGAGGCAGACCGTGCGTTGATCGTCGCCCCGGCTGCGGTGGTAGCCCCGGATGGCCAGCAATCCGGCGAACTCGCCCTGGCTGCCTGCATTCGGCTGGACCGAGACAGCGGCGTACCCGGTGATCTCCGCCAGTGCCGACTCGAGCTGCTCGATCATCGTGCGGTAGCCGACGGTCTGGTCGTCGGGCGCCGCGGGATGGACGCTCGCGAACTCGGGCCACGAGATCGGCTCCATCTCGGACGTCGCGTTCAGCTTCATCGTGCACGACCCGAGCGGGATCATGCTGCGGTCGAGTGCCAGATCGCGATCGGCCAGCCGCCGGAGGTAGCGGAGCATCTCGTGCTCGCTGTGGTACGACCGGAACACTGCCTGGGGAAGCAGGTCGCCGATGCGACGCAGCTCGTCCGGTACCGCGACGGCGCCGACGTCGATGTCGAGCTCGCTCGTCGTGACGCCGAACGCACCGAGGACGTCAGCGACGATCTGGGGCGTGGTCGTCTCGTCGAGGCTCACGCCGACCGCCGTCTCGTCGACGCGTCGCAGGTTGATGCCGCGCTCGACGGCCGCGGCGACCACCGCGTCGGCGTCGTCGACCGTGACCGTGATGGTGTCGAACCACGTGTCGTGACGCAGCTCGTGGCCGGCGGATGTGAGCGCCGCGGCGAGTGTGCCGGTCAGCGCGTGCACGCGGCGAGCGATGCGGGTCAGCCCGTCGGGGCCGTGCCACGACGCGTACAGCCCGGCGATGTTGGCGAGCAGGACCTGCGCGGTACAGATGTTCGACGTCGCCTTCTCGCGGCGGATGTGTTGCTCTCGGGTCTGGAGCGCCAGGCGCAGCGCGGGGCGTCCGGCGGCATCGGTGCTGACGCCGACGAGGCGTCCGGGCAGTGCACGCGCACGCGCCTCGTGCACGGCGATGAACCCGGCGTGCGGGCCGCCGTAGCCGAGCGGCACACCGAAGCGCTGGGCCGACCCGACGGCGATGTCGGCACCGAGCTCGCCGGGGCTGCGCAGCAGCACGCATGCCAGCAGGTCGGTCGCTACGACGGCGAGGCCGCCCAGGTCGTGCACGGCCTCGATCTCGGCACGCCGGTCGGCGACACAGCCGGTCGACGTGGGGTAGCTCCACAGCCCGCCGAACACGTGGTCGGTCCCGACGAGCCCCGCCGCTGCCAGCGAATCGTCGACCACCAGCTGGACGCCGATCGGCTCGGCGCGGGTGCGCAACACCGCGAGCGTCTGGGGGTGGACGTCCGATTGCACGAAGAAGGTCGTGCGGTTGCCCTTGGCCGCCCGTCGAGCCATCGTCATCGCCTCGGCCGCGGCCGTGGCCTCGTCGAGCAGCGATGCGTTCGCGATGTCGAGCCCGGTCAGATCCGCGACCATCGTCTGGAAGTTGATCAGCGCCTCGAGTCGGCCCTGGCTGATCTCGGGCTGGTACGGCGTGTACGCGGTGTACCACGCCGGGTTCTCGAGCACGTTCCGCTTGATGACGGGTGGCGTGATCGTCCCGGCATAGCCCATGCCGATCAGATCGACCATCGGTCGGTTCCGGTCGGCGAGCTCACGCAGCTCGGCGACGGCGTCCCCCTCGGACACCGCCTGCGGCAGATCGAGCCGATCGGACCGGATCGCCGCCGGCACGGTCTGGTCGATGAGCTCGTCGAGCGAGCCGACGCCGATGACGTCGAGCATGTGCGCGAGGTCGGACGCGCGTGGGCCCAGGTGGCGCTCGGTGAATCGTTCGGTCAGGGCATCGAAGTCGGTCATGCGCGGAACGCTTGGCACGCTACACGCCCGGTGCGCGTTCGTCGCTCAACCACGACCGGAGGTCGTCGAACACGGCGAGCACGACCCGGTCGTAGCCGGCTGCGGCCATCGACCGACGGGTCGGATGATCGGGGTCGAGCAGTTCGGGAGCGAAGGTGGTGTAGGCCGTCCGCACGAAGGGTCGGCCGCCGAGGGCTGCCTCGGTCTCGGCGACGAGTTGATCGCGGCGGGGATGCGACCACTGCAGGTTGATGCCGTCGGCGTGGCGTGCCGCCAGCCGGCACAGCGCGACACTGTTCGCACCGACGATGGTCGTCGGTCGGTGCCGGGGGAGTGGGAAGGTGGCGAAGGCCTCGTCCCGGTCGTCGCGCCACTCGCGGTCCGCGAGATCGAGCACCTCGACGACGCGGGCGTGGCGGTCGGACACCTCGGCCTCGAGGACGTGACCGACCGCGTGCTGCTCGGCCGCCCACGAACTGGTGGGCGAGGTCCCGGCCCCCACACCCAGGTAGGTCGGCCGATCGGCGATGATCGCGGCCGACGCCGCCGCGGACACGAGCGTGCCGGGCGCCCGGTTCCACACGTTGGCGACCATTGTGCCGAGCCCGATCCGCTCGGTCGTCGCGGCGAGCGCACCGAGCAAGGTGCAGGCCTCGATCATCGTCGACCCGTCGAGCGGCAGCCCGGCCAGGTGATCGAGCACCCAGGCGCAGCCGTAGCCACGCGCATCGGCCTCGCGTGTAGCGGTGCGCAGCGTCGGCCAGTCGGTGTTCGCCGGGCTGAACTGGATGTCGACGACGGCCATCCCGGCAGGGTAGGCGTGTCCGTGCCGTCAGGCAGCGGCGACGTCGATCACGGCTGGGGGAGCGGTTCGGTACGGCTGCACCCGTCGATCGCCTTGACCAGGGGGTACGGGTTGATCGCCGCGCCCCCCTGCGGATGGATCTCGAAGTGGAGATGGGGCGTGCCCGAGTTCCCGGTGTTGCCGACGTAGCCGATGATCTGACCGGCGACCACCTTCGTGCCGAGACCGACCCCGTCGGCGAGCCCGCTCATGTGGGCGTAGAAGAAGTACGTCCCGTCGGCGAGCTGGAGCCGGACGCCGTTGCCCGCGAGCGAGCCCGGGTAGTCGCGATACAGCTTGCTGATCGTGCCGTCGGCGACCGCGTAGAGCAGGTTGCCCTCGGGAGCGATGACGTCGACGCCGAGGTGCACACGCCCGCCCGAACGGGGATACCCGTACGAGTCGCCGAAGTGACACGGCCCCTGGACGGGGAAGACCGACAGCGTCACACCGGTCGCGGCGGGTGCGCTCGGGGGAGCGGTCGGGGCCAGGCCGAGCGCGGCGCCGGTGGCGGCGTCGACCTTGCCGGTGACCGTGAGGCCGCGCTGGCGCTGGAACTCCATCACGGCCGCTGCCGTCGCTCCACCGAAATCACCGTCGACGCCGCCGCGAACGGTGATCCCGGCGTCGACCAGCGCCTGCTGCAGCGCTCGGACACGATCGCCGCGCTCGCCGTACACGGCGAAGCCGACCTCGTCGCCGTCGGTGTCGGGTTGGGGGTCCGCCATCGGCGTCGGCGCGGCGAGGGCGGCTGCCGTGGCGGCGTCGACGACGCCGGTCGCCTCGAGACCCTGCGCCGTCTGGAACGTGCGGACGGCCGACGCGGTCGCCGGGCCGAAGATGCCGTCGGCGCCGCCACGCAGCCTGACGCCGGCGTCGATCAGGGCCTGCTGCAGCTGTGCCACCGTGTTGCCGAGCGATCCGGCCTTGAGGCCGACGAGCTCGCTGTTGGCCGCACCGCCGCGTCGCGACGCGAGGGCATCGGCCGTTGCGGCGTCGATGCGCCCGGTCTGCTCGAGATCGTTCGCGCGTTGGAACGACCGGACCGCATCGCGCGTGGCGGGCCCGTAGGCCCCGTCGGCGCCACCGCGGACGGCGATCCCGGCATCGATGAGCGCCTGCTGGAGCGCAGCCACGTCGGCACCAAGCGAGCCGTACTGGAGGCCCGCGAACGGCGAGGCGACGACCGGGTCGTGCCCGTCCTCGCGCACGAGGTCGTCACCCGGAGCGGGGTCATCCGTCGGTGTGCCCCCGGAGGGAGACGCGTCGACGTCCGGTGAGTCGGCACCACCCTGGCGAGCCTCGACCAGCGCGAGCGTGTCGGCGGTCGTCGCGTCGACGCTGCCGCTCAGCGGCAGCCCGTTCGCGTTCTGGAACGACCGCACAGCGTTCGCGGTCAAGGCGCCGTACACACCATCGGCACCCCCGACCACCGTGAACCCAGCCCCGATCAAGATGCGCTGGACGCGCTCGACCTGTGGGCCCGTCGATCCGATCGCCAGACCGACGAGGGTCGCGTTCGAGCCGCTGACGGCGGCCGGCTCGGCGTCGCTCGACGCCGACGCGTTCGGCCCGGTGCCGCCGACCGCCACGCTCGACAGCTCGGCGGCGGTCGAGACGTCGATCGATCCGCTGGGGGAGAGCCCGCGTGCACGCTGGAAGTCGCTGACCGCCGTCGTCGTCGCGGGCCCGAAGACGCCGTCGGTACCGCCACGTGGCGCGTGACCTGCCGCTGCGAGCGTGTCCTGCAACGTCCGCACCAGGTCGCCCTGATTCCCCTGGGTGAGCCCCAGCAGCGGGCTGCGCTCGAGACCGAGCGCGATGGCCGTCGCCAGGTCGACCTCGCCCGATGCCCTGATCCCGTTCGACTCCTGGAACGCGCGGACGGCCTGTTCGGTGGCGGCCCCGAAGATGCCGTCGACCCCACCCGGCACGTCCACGCCCTGGGCCATCAGTGCATCCTGGACGGCTCGGACGGCCTCACCGCGCGCACCTCGGGCCAATCCGGTGACGACGACGGACGGCGCCTCGGCCTCGGTGACCGTGCCGGTGAACGGCAACGGCGCGAGCGCGAGCACGACGCCGAACGCCACGGAGGCGGTCAGACGACGGGGGCGGTTCGTTGACATCGGCGCGAATCCTTTGCGACTGGGACGACTGAGTCATCGGCAGCCGCGCCGGCTCGCTCCAATCCGGCGCATCGCAGCGCTCGGACACGGCCCACGGATTCCCTGATCAGGGCGGCATTCCCCGGTCTTGACGAAATCCAGAAGGTTTCGTGGTGGCGCCCTCGTTACTTGACATAACCTCGATTATGAGCGTTACGCCGAGCATGACGACGAGCGCCGGCGTGCGCTGCATCGCTCGGACAACCCTCGATCCACACTGCAGGCTCGCCGTCGACATGAGGTCGACCCTCGACCACACGTCGACGGTCGACGCGCCGGTTCAGCGACCCGCCCCCGTGACGCCGGTCGTCAGCGACGACGACACCATCGCCACGTCGCCGCCGACGAACACCGGCGTGCCGGCCATCAGCCGGCTGACCGTCGACCGCGCCCACCTGATGCGGACGATTTCGTCATGACGCTATTCAGGGTCGACCCGTGGGTGCGGAGATCTGACGCTCGCGGAGCGGTCTGGCCGCGTCGAGCAACCAGTCGAGCATCTCACGCAGGTCGCGAGCCGACGGCGACCGTCCGGCGTCGGCCAGATCGCGTTCGGTGTCGTCCACAGCACACGCCAGCACGTAGAGCGCATCGTGGAGCTCGTCGAGTTCACGTCGCGCGATCACGAGTTCGCCGTCGCTGATCTCGAGCTCGGCCGCACGCTGTCGGCTCACCCAGTCCCACTGGCGGCACCGCTGCGAGCAGAACTCC